>RFJM01000038.1 GCA_003694905.1 Caldilineae bacterium | reverse complement strand
TCGAGCCGGTCCCGTACAGGTCTTCCCAGCTCACATGGACGGTGAAGTCTCGCGGATGCAGCGCCCAGAGCCACAGATCGGGCTTGGTAGCCAACGTCAAAGGCGGCGTCTCGGTTCTGATCTCCATCGAAGGGTCGCCGAACCAGTGGTAGGTCTCGAAATGTGTCTTCCGCCACACGTTATCGGGCACCTGCGTTGACATGTAGAGCTTACCAAGGTTCAGAACATCTCCCATGCGGTATACGGCGCCAACTCCTGGGGCGCCTCCGATTTTGATGAAACTTGGCCAGATGGCGTCGGTCCACCCCCACATCAGGCGGTCGTTGTAGATGCTGTCGGTGACGCGGGTGGCGGCGATGATGCCCACGGCACCGCCGTCGCCGTCAACCAGGCGGAACCAGGGACGTTCCCACCATTCGCTGAAGGACTCTTCGTAGTCCTTGGTCTGATCCTTGATGCCCGGCTTTTTCTTGAAATCGGTCTCGTTGTCAAACCACCCCGTCTGGCAGTTGACACTCCAGACCACCGGTAGATAGGAGTGGTTGCGCAAAAGAAAGACGTTCAACGCCTCGTAGGCGGGATATGACCATCTTTGTCTGCCACCGTGATCGCGATGGGTGAGCAGGAAGGTGCCGGCCTGAACCGCATTGGTGATGTCTTGAGCGTCGCCGTTCCAGGCAAAGCCCGGCTTCTTGAGGTGGGCAGGGATGGGGTCGCCCGGGTTGCCGGCCGGCCCGCCACCGAAGTTGTTCAGTGAAACAAACTGGTTGTTGTTCCACTTCGTGGGCGTGACGTTCGGCTTGGCATAGTAAATTCGCTTCACCGTCTTGTTGATGTTGTACTGAGGTTGTGAGAAGAAGAGCGCCAAATCCTCCGACGTCTGAGCGAATCGGCTATCCGCGATGCCGTCGGGCGATGCGATCCCAGCGATTCCGTCCTGGAAATAGGCTGCGATGGTGACGGTGTCGTAGAAGGAGCGATCCGTGACCGGGTTCTTCTCGTAGTTGATGATGCCATCGACTCTGTCATCTGCCTCCGTCGCGGTGTCCACCGAAAGCCTGCCGATGGCGATGTCCGGGATGTAGTCGTTCCCTTGCAGCGTGACGTAGTAGAGATCGCTTGCGGTGTAGCCCTGGGTTCCCTTTCCGCCGGCCATGCTCTCATACGGGTGCAAAGTCTTGTAGTGCGTGGGCACGTACTCCGCATCGCCGATGAGCAAGACGTACTCGGGGGCAATGTCCCAGTTGTCGTAAGCCCCCTGGATGGCGTTCTTGATGTCGGAAGCCCTCCATTTCGTGGGAATCTGCGTCACCAGGGTCTTGAAGCCCTGCTTGTTCTTCCAGGCTGCGAACTTGTTGGCCGCGGCGGCAAACTGCGGATGGGTGAAGATGAGATAGTCCCAGCCGTAGGGACCTGTGTAGGGGTGGGGATCAACGGGGGGACCCGCTTCCTCCTCAGCAGACAGAACAGCGTCGGCATTGATGGCGATGCGGCGCATCATCTCGTCGTAGGTCTCGCTTTTCAAGCGGATAGGAATGGGCTCCAGGTCCCCGACAAACCGCACCGTCACGGTCAGGCCAGGGTACGTGAGAAGCCTCTCCTGGACCGGGTTGTACTGGTATGGATAGAGCCGCAGGATCGTCAATTGCTGGCCGCGCATGATTTTGACCGGCTCCAGTTGGGCGAAAACGCCGGGGTAATCGGCGTCGGTTGCATAAATCTCCTCATCCCTGGTGAAAGGCGGCGGAGGTGCATCTTCGAGGTTCAGCAGGGGCAACTGAGCCGGCTGGAGCTGAATGCCTTCCAGAATCTCGGGCGGACCTGGGTCCACTACGACTTCGGCGTTCGTGCCGTTGGGGATCAGGATCCAGCGGCCGAAGTAGGGCACCGCCGGCTGGCCGGCATCGGACATAGCGGAGCCTTCCACCGTGATGACGTGGTAGGTATTGCCGTCGGCCATGTCCGCCGTGTGGACGTACATCTCGGGTAGGGAAACGTGAAGGGTAAGGTGATCGGCGGTAGACTCGACGACTGTTATGGGGTCAGGTTGCTGTGTGACACGGGCCGGCCTCGGCTCGCCCTGCCACGCTACCACGAGAAAAACCGCCACAACGACCAGCAAACTCATTGATTTGCGCATGACCTTGTCTCCGTCAAAGTCGCGCCCTGGGCATCAGCTATCGGGCACATATCTCGCCTGGGTAAACAGATCGGCTACTCTTATCCGTTTCCAGTATCCGTTTCCAGATAGCAGCATTATAGCACAAGGATGGCTACAAAATGGCTACAAAACGGGGAACGGCGAGATTCGCACCCGGACCAGTATCCAGCAACGACTCCACCCACCTGGTCCAGCTCGATTCACCAGATAAGGGGACCCATGAGTGCGGACACGTAAGCCTCGCCGGCTACGGCTATGATGAACGTGGCGGTCGGCAGGATGAGGGTGCCGATGATTTGACCGATCGTCGAGAGAGGGAGCAGATTCTCCGACGAATCGCGGACCCTGTCGTGGATTTCCGCTCTCTCCGTACCAAACAGCAGGGACACGGAGCCCGGCTCTGCAGCGAGGTCGGGCCGAAGGGCCGGGCTCCCCGTTGTTGGGGACACAACCTACGCGCCGGGCCGAATGGGCTCAGGGACGAGTGGCGACGGCCCCCAGAGCTCGGTGGTCACGTTGAGGGCCAACGTGTGGAGTTCGTTGTTGGCTTGCTGGACGTCCTCATGGCTCCACCAGGCGGCCCAGGCGGCCATGTCGGCGAACTCGTAGGTAGCCAAGCCCTGGCGCGCCCCGCCGGCCGACCGGTAGGCCCGGAACTCGACCACCCCCGGCACGGCCAGGACGCGCGAGATCGCGCCAGGAACCCACTCCACGTAGGCGTCCACCTTGTCCGGATGGATGTCCCACTTCATGACATAGAGCACCATCGTCATTCACCTCCTTTCCGTTGCCACCAATTCTCGCCGCAGCACCTTGCCCACCATGGACTTGGGCGGCTCGCGGCGGAACTCCACGTGTCTCGGAACTTTGTAGGCGACCAGCACACCACCACCGTCTCCGCGCCGCACTCGTTCAGCGCGTGCTCCAGTTCGCGCTCGGTGTAGAGGGGATTGAGGGGCGCGACGATGGCGCCGGCCTTCCACACGCCGAACTGGGCAATGACCGCCTGGGGGCAGTTGGGCAGCAGCAGGGCCACGCGATCGCCCTTTGCCACCCCCTGCGCGACCAGCGCGGCAGCAAGGGCATCGCTCTCCCGTTCCAGTTGGGTGTACGAGACCTGCGCGCCTTTGAACAGCAGCGCCGGGTGATTCGGTCTCTCGCGCGCGGTCTCGCTCACCACGTCCAGCAGCGTTTTGGGGGGATAAGGTTTCAGCGTGTGAGGCACGCCTTCGTCGTAACTTTTGAACCAGGGTTTCTCGCTCATCCTTCGCAAAACGAGACTAATGCCAACACGCATCTCCCAGCCACTCCAGGAGCAACCGCGCGATTCCGATCTGCCTGGTGAGGAAGTTGTGGTCGGTGTCGTGGAGCAGCATGACCGTCGAATGCGGTCCCGGTCCCTGCGCCACGGAGAGTCGAGCGTTCATCCGGTCGCCGCCGCTCTCGATCTTCACCAGCTCCAGGAGCGGCGGATGCTCCGTGTCCAACTCTGGCGGGTCCATGGTGGCAGGATCATAGTCGTTCATTTTTATCTCCCTCTGCCATGAATGCTGGAAGCATCCTTGATGCTCGCGGAACACTGGGA
>RFJM01000336.1 GCA_003694905.1 Caldilineae bacterium | reverse complement strand
GTGTTGGAAGTCGGCGACGGCGTCATCGAAGTCAAATCGACGGCCGGCGACACCCATCTCGGCGGCGATGACTGGGACGAGCGCATTGTCGAATGGATGATCGAAGAATTCAAGCGCGACCAGGGCATCGATCTCAGCAACGATCGCCAGGCCTTGCAGCGGTTGCGTGAAGCTGCGGAAAAGGCCAAGATCGAGCTCTCCAGTGTCATGGAGACCGAAATCAACCTGCCCTTCATCACCGCCGATAGCAGCGGTCCCAAGCACTTGCAGCTCAAGCTCACCCGCAGCAAGTTCGAACAAATCACCGAAGATCTGGTACAACGCTGCCGTCAGCCCTTTGAGCAAGCCTTGCGCGATGCCGGCTTGAAGACCGGCGACCTGGACGAGGTCATCCTGGTGGGCGGCTCCACCCGCATGCCCATGATCCAGGAACTGGTGCGCAGCATGACCGGCAAAGAGCCCAACAAGAGCGTCAACCCGGATGAGGTGGTAGCGGTCGGCGCCGCCATTCAGGCCGGCGTGTTGGGCGGCGACGTGAAAGACGTCTTGCTGCTCGATGTGACACCTCTGAGCCTGGGCGTGGAGACGCTGGGTGGCGTCATGACGGTCATGATCCCGCGCAACACCACAATCCCCACGCGCAAGACCGAGATCTTCAGCACGGCCGAAGACAACCAGACCGCGGTAGACATCCAGGTGCTGCAGGGCGAACGCCCCATGGCCCGCGACAACAAGCTTCTGGGCAACTTCCGGCTCGATGGCATTCCCCCCGCGCCGCGTGGCGTGCCCCAAATCGAAGTCACCTTCGACATCGATGCCAACGGCATCCTGCACGTGACGGCGAAGGACAAGGCGACGGGCAAAGAGCAGAGCATCAAGATCACGGCCTCGACCAACCTGAGTGAGGACGAAGTGGAGCGCATGGTGCGCGAGGCCAAAGAGCACGAACGGGAAGACGAAGCCCGCCGCAAGCTCGTCGAAGCCCGCAACACCGCCGACGGTGTCATCTACGCGGTCGAGAAAGCCCTCAAAGAATTGGGCGACAAGGTGCCCGCGACCGAGCGGACTCAGATCGAAAACACCATCAACGATCTGAAAGAGGCCATGAAAGGCGAGGACACGGATCGCATCCGCAACCTCACCGAGCAACTGCAACAGGCCAGCCATGCCCTCAGCCAGCAACTCTACCAGAGCCAGCAGGCAGCCGGTCCTGCCGGCAACGGTGGCACCGAGCCGGGTGGCCCCGAAGGCGAAGAGGACGTCGTCGAGGGCGACTTCCGTCAGGTCTGATCCCATCCGGTCGGGCCTGATATGTCTGCCAGGCGAAGGCGTTGAGCCGCCCGACAACCTAGAGGCTTGATACACCTTCCTTCTGCGAAACGGGCGGGGTCGCCGACTCCGCCCGTTTCTTACACCCAATCCCACATCCTGACAGCATCAGTCGAACATAGCCAGATGAAAGAATTCGATCCCAACCGCTCGGGCCCCAACGGCCGCCAGATCCGCATTCCCGTACGGCGTGGCGGTATCCTCCCTCCACCGCAGGACACAGCTTCCCGGCCTCTGTCAAAACCATCACCTTCCTTCCAGGAAGAGGAGCCCGACGCCCACAAGCTGCCTGCACTGCCGGCAAATACGACCGGCGCGACAGGCGATGGTGAAGCAGAGTGGAAAGAACGCTATCTGCGCCTGCAGGCCGAGGTTGACGAGATGCGCCGCAGCCTGCAGAAGCGCATGGAATTGAAAGCCGTGGAAGACAAACAGGCCCTGCTACGTGACCTCCTGCCCCTGGCCGACCATCTCCAGGCTGCCTTGCTCCATACCCCTGCAGATGTCGGTCCCGAACACTTCCGGCAGGGCATAGAGCTCATCTTGCGCGCCTTGCTCGACACGTTGCGACGGCATGGTGTAGAGCCCATCGAAGCCCTGGGCACACCCTTTGATCCTCGCTTCCACGAGGCCATGGGCGAGATGGAAAGCGATCGCGTGCCCCCCGGCCACGTGGCAGAGGTTCTGCAAAACGGTTATACTCATCATGGCAAAGTCCTGCGTCCCGCCCGCGTGCTGGTTGCCCGAGCCGAACCTCTCTAGACCCCACCATAAGGGAGCGATCGCGCAGCGAATATGGAATACAAGGATTACTACAAGATCCTGGGTGTTCCCAAGAACGCCTCGGAAAAAGATATCAAGAAAGCGTACCGCAAACTGGCCCGCCAGTACCATCCCGACGCCAATCCGGGTGACAAGAGCGCGGAAGAGCGCTTCAAAGAAATCAACGAAGCGTACGAAGTCCTGTCCGACCCGGAGAAGCGGCGGATGTACGATCAATTCGGTTCCCAATGGAAACACTTCTCGCAGAGCGGCGGCAACATGGATGATTTCGTGCGCCAGTGGACCCGCGGCCAGGGCGGACGGACCTATACGCGCACCGTTTCGCCGGAAGAATTCGAGCAGATTTTCGGCGGTGGTCTGGGCGGATTCTCCGACTTCTTCGAAACGCTATTCGGAGGACTGGGTCGAGGCAGTGGCTTCGACCCCTTTGCAGGCGGCAGCGCCACAAGGGGCTACGCCCAGGCGACGCGCGGGCGCGACCTGGAACAGCCGGTGGAAATCTCGTTGGAAGAGGCTTTCAAAGGTACCACCCGTATTGTCCGGCAAAACGGCGACCGGTTCGAGGTCACCATTCCGCGCGGGGTCAAGACGGGCTCGCGCGTGCGGGTGGCAGGCAAGGGCGAGATGGGCCGCGGGGGCGGAGCCCGAGGTGATTTCTATCTGCGCGTCAGGGTGCGCGAACACCCCACCTTCCAGCGAGAGGGCGACAACCTGCGGGTGAAGGTACCCGTGGACCTCTACACCATGCTTCTGGGAGGAGAAGTGCAGGTACCCACTCTGGAACGGCCTGTCGTCCTCACCATTCCGCCCGAAACCCCCAACGGCAAGGTCTTCAGACTGCGGGGGCTGGGCATGCCCAACTTGCGCAACCCCGATCAGCGGGGCGATCTCTACGCGGTGGCGGAAGTGCAGTTGCCTCGCAATCTCAGCGAAGAGGAAAAGGCGCTGCTACGAAGACTGCGAGACATGCACCGGGGCCGCTCCTGAGCCGGGGAGCGGCTTCAAGGATAAGGGGCAGGGGGAGGGAGATGGGTGGGAAACAGGTAGATGCGCGGGAGGGATCCCGCCCACGAGGTGCGCGCGAGCTTCCTCCTCCGCGTGAGCCTCAGGACCTGACCTGCGCGAATGTGGTTCGGATTGGCAATGCGGTTGAGGACCTTTAGCTTTCTTGTACTCACCCCACAGCGCCTCGCAATCTCGCTCAGGGTATCCCCTCGCCGCACCAGATACCGACTCCCACAAGGACTCCCTTGCCTGCGCGTACTCGGCGCCTCTCCTTGCCCAAGAGCGTTTGTCCCGCCGGTCGCGCTCGCAGGCACGGTTCCCGCGCCCACGATGAGGGCGAGGGCCAGCAAACACGATACAGCTGCGCGAGAGGGGGGAATCACGCAAGAACTCCTGCCCGCAGGGCTATGAGGTTGGGAGGCAGGATGACTGCTCTGGGGGGATGGTCATTCTGCCAACCGGCGAAGATGCCGTTATTCTACCCCAGCCGTATTCCCTGCGCAACTGAGGTGGTCGGGGGCGCGTTTCATCTTGGGGACGGCCGGGGGCACGCCCCCGGAAAAGCCGCGGCCACACACGACCGGACAGTCCGCCCACCGCCTCATCCTACCGTGCCGTGCTGTATCGCCGCGCTGCGGCGACGGGCCGGAAAGCCCGTCCCACATTCAGCCCGGCCTGAGAACCTGAAGCCGCGGCGGCCGGCCTGGTTGGCTGGGCGGCACCTGATCGCAGATAGAGCGTCCCCAAGTGCTTTCAAGCGCCGGGTTCGTCACGAACGAGCCGTGAGACGGCGCTGTACC
>RFJM01000335.1 GCA_003694905.1 Caldilineae bacterium | reverse complement strand
TCGAGGTGGAGAAAGTTGCGGAAGCTCCCGCCACCGGTGAGGAAGGCGTCGAGTCCAGCGAGAGCCGCCGGGCGCTGCGTGAAGCCGACCAAGTCCAGGAACACGAGGGCCTGCGCTACGTGGCCGGCAAGACCTTCACCTTCCAGGGAAACATCACCAGGCCCGACGGTACCCTGCTGCCCCTGTGGGTCGACAGCACCTATCGTGAGGGCATGACCCTGCAGACGATCCCGTTTGGCAGCGATGCATACTTCGCCCTGGCCTCGGAGCCGGATGTAGCAGCGTGGTTGTCTGTGTCGCCCGAGATGGTCGTGGTTATCCACGATACCGCCTATCGCATCACCACCGGCGCCGAGAGCGAGGCCGGGCAGCCCCAGACCCCGGCACCTACCCCTACCCCGACTTCTCCCAATCCCACATCCTCCCAGCCCTCTCTGCTACAAATGCTCCTGGACTGGCTACTTCGCCTGTTCTCTCCCCGCGAGTCCGCAACTCCGTAGTCGTTGGCCAATCAACCCTTCGCCTCTCCTCACTACCCTGTATCCAAAGGAGTACTTCCCATGCGAACGCGAGCTTTTTCCCCGGCACTGGTTGCCCTGCTGCTGGCAGGTTTGCTGCTGAGCGGCTGCGCCCCCTCTTTCTCGTTCTCTCGCCAGGGCAGCGGCGTACCGGCAGCCATGCCCACCTACGCGCCGGCCGCCGAGGCTCGCGAGGCCCCTGCCTACAGTACCGGTGGCAGCGCCACCGTCAACGATGAACCCTACGATGCCGTCTTCTTCCAGAACTACGGCGTCAACCCCTTCGTCGATACAGAAGACGATCATCTCTCCACCTTCGCCATGGATGTGGACACTGCTTCATACACCGTTGCCCGTCGTTTCCTGCGCGACGGTAATCTGCCCGATCCCGACTCGGTGCGGGTGGAAGAGTTCGTCAACTATTTCAAGCAAGACTATCCCCAGCCCGACGACGGTGCCTTTGCCATCCATCTTGAGGGCGCCCCCTCCCCCTTTGGCAATGAGCGACACTGGCTCATGCGGGTCGGTCTGCAGGGGAAGAGGATCGACCCTGCCGATCGCAAAGACGCTACCCTCATCTTCGTCATCGACATCTCCGGCTCCATGGATCGAGAAAACCGCCTGGGCTTGGTGAAGCGCTCGTTGCGGCTACTGGTGGAAGAACTGCGCCCCAGTGATCGAGTCGGCATCGTGGTCTACGGCTCTCAGGGCGAGGTTCTGTTGGAACCGACCAGCGCCGAAAACAAAGAACTCATCCTCGCCGCCATCGATATGTTGCGTCCGGGCGGCTCGACCAATGCCGAAGAGGGGCTTTTGCTGGGTTACCGCCTGGCCGCGCGCGATCTCCAACCCGGCCGCATTACCCGTCTCATCCTCTGCTCCGACGGCGTCGCCAATGTCGGCCGTACCGGCCCCGACTCCATCCTGGAACAGGTGAAGGGCTATGTGGCGGACGGCATCACCCTCTCAACTGTTGGCTTCGGCATGGGTAACTATAACGACGTCCTCATGGAACAACTGGCCAACGACGGAGACGGCAACTACCACTACGTGGACACCCTGGACGAAGCCCGCCGCGTCTTTGTCGAGAACCTGACCGGGACCCTGCAGGTGATCGCAAAAGATGCCAAGGTGCAGGTAGATTTCAATCCTGAAGTCGTACGCAGCTACCGGCTGCTGGGTTACGAAAATCGGCGGGTCAAGGATGAGGATTTCCGGAACGATGAGGTTGATGCCGGCGAAGTAGGCGCGGGCCACAGCGTCACCGCCCTGTATGAGCTCAAGTTCGAAGGCGAGGCTCAGGGCATCGCGGCCACTGTCTATGTCCGCTACCGGGATCCCGACTCAGGCGAAGTGCAGGAGATCAGCCGCTCCCTTGCCCGGGCAGATTTTGTTCCCTCCATCGACCAGACCAGCCCGCGTTTCCGCCTGGACGCCGCGGTAGCCGAGTTCGCCGAGATCCTGCGGGACAGCTACTGGGCACAGGACGGCACCATGGCCGCGGTGCTGGAACTGGCCGCTCCCCTGGTGGCCGAGCTGCCCGACGACCCCGACGTCGCCGAGTTTGTCACGCTGGTACAGCGGGCCCAGGCTCTGGGTCGCTAGAGCCGGAGGCGCGGTGATCTTGCCACCGCGCCTCCATTGTCGTGCTAGCGTTGCATGAGGATGTTGATTTCCCACGGCGAGGTCGCCTCAGGATCGATGAGGTAGTCGTCGGCCGTGACCAGTTGGTAGCGTTCGTGGTAGGCCACAATGCCGTACTGCTCACCCGGGGTTACCAGACGGTCGAGCTGGTAATTGCCTCTGCGGTCGCTGATGCCAAAGGCGTACACCATGTCCTCATCCAGTTCATCCAGGAACTGACTGACGGAAATGCCCGGCTGCAAGAAGAATACGCGGACGCCCGGGATCACGTTGCGGCGATTGTCTGCCTCCACCACCGTGCCGACCACCTGCACTCCCTCAACAGCCTTTTTCTCGGTCTTCTCCGGTTCGACGATTTCGAACTCGCCCTCCTGAACCAACTCATCCTCGATCAGCAGCTCCAGCCGATAGCGTCCGACGGGCAGCAGCTCATCGCTGACAATGCTGATCCACCAACTCTCCGCACTGCCGCCATTCCAGACTTGTTCCTTTTCCAGGGCCAGTTCGTCGTCGAGGTACCACCTGCGGGTCCAGAGTACGCCGTTGGGGACATCGATCACATCGAAGAAGGCGTAGATCTCCTGCACTTCGCTGAAGGTCTCGCCGGGGTTCACGGGTTCGTTGTTTTCGGTGACGCCCGTCGCAAAGGTGATGGGGCCGAAGG
>RFJM01000334.1 GCA_003694905.1 Caldilineae bacterium | reverse complement strand
ATGTTCATGTGGAAGGTGTCCAGCATGATCTGGCAGGCCGGGCTGTCCACCCGATCCACCACCTCAATGGCCTGCTCGGCCAGATTCAGGAAGCTGGTTTCGAAGCGGTTGAGGGGCTCGACACAGAGAACCACGCCGTGGTCGGCCGCGTAGTCGGCCAGGGCCTTCAGGTTCTCGACCAGCAGATCGGTGTCGCGGGCGCGCTCTTCGTCGGTCATCTGCCAGGTGCGGCCCACGGCCGAGTACAGTGGTCCGACCAGATTCGTGGCCCCCAGCGTTTGCGTGGCCCGAATGGCACCGCGCACGTACTCCATGCCGTTTTCTCGTATCGCGGGATCGGGATGGATGAGATCCCGGTCCGGTCCCATGGCTGCACAGCAGCTCACACCCAGTCCGTGGTCCCGGATGATGGCGGCGGCTTCGCCGTAGTCCAGGTCATCCAGGCTTTCCAGCGGAATCTCGATCCAGTCGAAGCCCATGTTCGCCACCTTGGGTGCCAGGGTACGTAGCTCGTCGGTCGTCAGGGGTGAGGTCCAGACCCAGGTATTGACACCGAATCTCATTTTGGCTGCTCCTTTCTACAAAAGAAGGAATGCGGTAGAGTGCGGAATTGTCAGAGGCAGGGAGGAACGCGGTCTCTGCCCGTCAGTTGATGCGCTTGCCGTCCAGGTCGAAGCAGTGGAGCCGGTCTTGGACCAGGTCGAAGCGGACGGTATCGCCGATGCGCAGGTCTGTCATGCCGGGGATGAGGCTCTGCAACGTGCGTTCGCCGCTGCGGATGTGCAAGATCGTCTCGACGCCAAGAGGCTCGGTGATCTGCAGTGTACCGGCAAAGGCGCCGTCAGGCGAGGGGGTGATGTCCTCGGGCCGTATGCCCAGGGTGAAACGCTCGGGCAGATCGAGGGTCGGTGCGGGCAGATGCAGCTCACTGCCTTCGATGTAGAGATGATTGTTTTCGCGGCGCGCGGGGAAGAGGTTGATGCGAGGGGTACCGACCAGTTGGGCGACGAAGGTATCGGCCGGCCGGTCGTAGATGTCCTCGGGGGTACCGATCTGCCTGATACGCCCCAGGTCAAGGACGGCGATGCGGTCGGCCATGGTGAGTGCCTCGATCTGGTCGTGGGTGACGAAGAGGGTGGTGCTGCCCTCGACCTTCTGCAGGTGCTGTAGCTCCACGCGCAGGGCCTCGCGCAACTTGGCATCCAGGTTGGAGAGGGGTTCGTCCATCAAGAAGATACGGGGTTCGCGCACGATGGCCCGGCCGATGGAGACGCGCTGCATTTCGCCGCCTGAGAGATGCGCGGTTTTGCGATCCAGCAAGTGGGAGATGCGCAGTTTTTCGGCGGTGACCTCCACCCGCTTGCGGATCTCGTCCTCGGGCAGACGCCGGCTGGGCGCGCGCAGAGGGAAGGCCAGGTTGTCGAACACCGTCATGGTGGGGTAGAGGGAGTATTGTTGGAAGACAAAGGCGGTGTCGCGCTCGGCCGGTGTCAGCGCGTCTACAGACTCACCGTCGAAACGAATGGTGCCCTCATCCTGTTTGGTAAGGCCGGCGATAATGCGTAGGGTGGTGGTCTTGCCGGCGCCGGTGGGACCCAACAACACGAAGAACTCACCATCCCTGACGTCGAAGGAGATACCCTTGAGGGCGGTGACGCCGGGGAACCGTTTCACGATGTTGGAAAGCTCAACGTGGCTCATTGCGCTGCCTCCCGCGTGATGGCCCGCTCGCTGGCGGGGTCGAAGAAGCGAACCATGCGAGGATCGATGTCGAAGCGAACCGTATCGCCGATCTGATGTTGATGGATGCGCTCTGCCCGAATGTGGATGATCTCGTCTTCGTTGATGTTGATGTAGAGCATGACGTAGGCCCCCTGGAGTTCGGTAGCATAGACTTCGCCGGCAATGGGGCCATCGGCGCTGATGCGAGCAGCCTCAGGCCGGAATCCGACCAGCACATCCCCCGACCCGCCCAGGGCCTTGCCCAAGGCTTGCTGCCAGTCGTCCGGCACAGCGTACACGTTGTTCTGCCCCTTCAGCCGTACCCGACCCTCGCTATAGTGGCCGCGCGCGAGGTTCATGCCGGGACTGCCTATGAAGCGAGCCACGAAGACATTTGCCGGCTTGTAGTATACCTCGGAGGGCGTACCGATCTGCTGGATCTCGGCATCCGACATGACCACGATGCGGTCGCCCATGGCCATGGCTTCCACCTGGTCGTGGGTGACGTACACGGTGGTGGCATGCTGGTCAATGTGCAATTGCTTGATCTCGGCGCGCATCGATTCCCGGAAGTCGGCATCCAGCGCGCCCAGGGGCTCGTCCATGAGAAAGGCAGCCGGGCGGCGCACCAGGGCTCGGGCCAAGGCCACCCGCTGCTGGTCCCCGCCGCTCAACTTGCCCGGCCGGGCGTCGAGCAGATGTCCGATCTGCAGGAGGTCTACGACCTCTTTGACGCGTTTCTCGATGGTCTCTTTGGATTCGCCCTGCGCCCGCAGGGGAAAGGCGATGTTGTCTCTGACGCTGATGTGGGGATAGAGGGCATAGAGCTGGAAGACAAAGGCGATGTCGCGCTCGCTGGGGTGTAGCCAGGTGACATTGCGGCCGTCCAGCAGGATGGTTCCGCTGGTAACCGCCTCCAGCCCCGAGATCATGCGCAGGGTGGTGGTCTTGCCGCAGCCGGAAGGCCCCAAAAGCACCACGAACTCGCCATCGTGGATGGTGAGGTCCATGGGCTTGACCGCCTGGAAGTCTCCGAATCTCTTTTCGACTTTTTGCAATTCGATGGTAGCCATAGCTGAATCGCCTTGATTGGATGGACGGTGTCGGTCAGCGACGAATGGCGCCGAAGGTGACCCCTCGCAAGAGGTAGTTGCGGAGGGCAAAGGTGACGATGACCACCGGGATGAGGAAGCCCAGGCTACCCGCGGCGATGGCCGACCATTCGATGCCCCCGCGGCCGAGCATGGTGGCGATGCTGGGCGGCGCCGTGCGGGCATCGTCACTGGTGAGCATCAGCGCGAAGGCATATTCGTTCCAGGCGAAGATCAGGCAGAACACCGTCGTGGCGGCGATGCCGGTCACCGCCTGAGGCAGCACGATCTTGTAGAAGGCCTGAAAGCGGGTGTAGCCGTCCACGAGCGCGGCTTCTTCATACTCGATAGGGATCTCGTCGATGAACCCCTTGAGCAACCACACCGACAGCGAGAGATTGAAGACCGTGTACAGTAAGATCATGCCTAGATGAGAGTCGTGTAACCCCAACTGGCGGTACATCAGAAAGAGGGGAATGGTAACCACCACGGGCGGCAACATGCGCGTGCTGAGGATGAAGAAGAGAAGGTCATCTTTGCCACCGATGGGGAAACGACTGAAGGCATAAGCCGCGAAGAGCCCTAATCCTACGGAGAGGATGGTGGATATGCCGGCGATGATGAGCGAGTTCTTCAAGCGATCGACATAATCGCTCGGCCCGGTGATCTCTTGCCCGGTATTGAGGGCGATGCGCTCGAACAGGCTGAGTTCGCCCGCCTCTGCTTTCTTTTGGAATTCGGGTAAGCGGACTTTGGAAACGACGGCGCGTTCGGTGAAGAGGAAGACGAATCCTTCCAGCGTGGGCTTGAAGATGATCTTCGGCGGCACCGACACCACATCGGCCCGGGACTTGAAGGCGGTGATGCCCATGACGAAGACCGGGATAAGGGTGATGATGGCAAAGACCAGCACCACGAAGGCTCGGACGGCGTGAATGCGACGGGCGGTGGGGCTCACCCGGTCGACCCGGATGGATTCGGTGACCGGATAACCGGGCCCGGTTTCATAGAAAGTAGCCATGGCTCAGCTCTCCCCTCGCATCTTGTTGAGATAGCGAATGTACAGATTGCTCACGGCGATGATGATGATCAGCACGATGTAGGCAAGGGCGCTGGCGCGACCGGTACGCCACTGCCCCAGAAAGGCCTGCCGGTAGAGGTTGACGGCGATCAACTCCGTTTGATCACCCGGTCCACCACCGGTCATGCCCATGACCAGGTCGAAGGCTTTGAAGGCTTCGATGGTGCGGAAAAGCACGGCAATGAGCAGCAGGGGCGCGACCTGGGGCAGGGTGATCCGCCAGAATTGGAACCAGGAGCTGGCCCGGTCGATGGCAGCCGCCTCGTAGAGATAGTCGGGGATGGCCTTGAGCCCGGAAAGGACGAGCAGCATCACAAACGGACTCCACATCCAGACATCCACCAGCACCACCGCCCAGAGGGCCAGGTTGGGTACCACCTTGCCCGCAAAGCGTGAGGCCAGCATATCGGGCCCGGTCGAGGGATTGGTGAAGCCGAGGAGATAGTTGAAGAAACCGAAGGTGGGGTTGTACATCAGTTTCCAGAAGAGCCCGACCACCACCGGCGAAATCATCATGGGGATGAGGATGAGGGTGGTCAGGAGACCGCTGCCGCGGAACTTCTCGCGCACCAGCATGGCCAGGGCGAAACCGAGCAGGGTTTGCAGCCCCACCGAGGCCAGGGCATACTTGCCCGTGGTCGCGAAGTATTTCCACATCTGCTGGTCGTTGAGGATGTCGCTGAAGTTCTTGAAGCCGACCCACACCGGTACCTGACGGGCGATGGCGGAATAGTCGGTAAACCCCAGATACAGGCTATAGAAGAGAGGGAAGAGGTTGATGGCGATGAGCAGGATCAGGGTGGGCCAGATGAAGAGGTTGACGATGGCCCGGTCGGTGAGATACCGACGTCTTGCCCGTTCCTGGCTGCTGAGCCGGGGAGCATTGGCTTGTACTGACATAAGCTTTCTCGGTGGCGATCAAACAAAGCGAGAAAGGAGGAGGGGGAGGTTTTCGACTCCCCCTCCGATGCTTCGTAGCCGTGCTACTTGATGAAGCCGTTTTCGCGTAAGAGCTTGTCGTGCTGCTCGGCGATGGCGTTCATCGTTTCTTCAGCCGTGCCCTGGCCCTCGACCACGAACTTGCTGAACTCGCGCTGGGTGACTTCCAGCAGCTCGCCGTAGATGGGGATGTTCCAGAAGTCCTTGACGATGGCCATGGTCTTGGCAAAGGCAGGGTTGAAGGGGGTGGCATCCAGGAAGGCCTGGGATTCGAACACCTTCTTGTTGGTAGTGTAGCCACCGAGCTCGGCCCACTTGGCCTGGATCTCATCCTGGGCGAACCAGCGGATGAAGTCCTTGGCGGCCTCCTGGCGTTCGGGGCTGATGTAGGAGATGATGCTCATGCCCTGGCCACCGAGAGCGGCATGCTGGGCACCGGTGGGGCCTGCGGGGTTCACGAAGTAGCCGGTGCTCTCGGCATAGGGGTTGATGCCGGGGTTGGCCAGAGCCGGGAAGAAGGCGAAGTAGTTCATGATCATCACGGCCTGGCCGCTGATCAGAGCATCGTTGGTCTCGGTGAAGAAGGCGTTGCTGAGGCCGGGCACCTGGCAGCAGTCATACAGGTCCTTATAGAACTGCAGTGCATCGATGTTTTCCTGCGAATTGACGATGCCCATTACGTTGTTGTCCGCATCCTTCCAGTCACCGCCCCAGGAGAACATCGTGTTCTCGACGCCCATGGTGATGGCATCGTAGTCTTTCTGGGTATAGATGGCGACGCCGTAGAGGCCATCATCCGGGCGGGTGAAGAACTTGGCGATGTCCATCAACTGCTGGTAGGTCTCCGGCGGTGCCAGGTCGTAGCCGTACTCGGCCTTGAAGGCGGCTTGCTCATCGGGATCTTCGAACAGGTCGCGGCGATAGGCCCAGCCATCGGCATCACCCTCGGTGGGGTAGGCCCAATAGCGGCCCGAACCGGTGGGATATTCACCGTAGTAGGTCAGGGCAGCTTCGGTGACGGTATCGGCGATTCCCTCACCCACCAGGAAATCGGTGAGTTCGATGTAGTGGCCCTGGGTCGCGCCCTGGCCCAACCACTGGCTATCGCCCACGACCATATCCCAGGCGTCGCCGCCCGCTGCCATCTCCGTGAAGAAGCGGTCACCAAAGGTTCCCCACGGCTCCTGGATGACGTTGACCTTGATGCCGGTCTCTTCTTCGTACATGTTGCCGATCTGCTGCAGGTAGTCGGCCGGATCCCACTGCGCCCAGAGGATGTTCAGCTCCTTGACAGCAGGGGCGGCCGGCGCCTCCTCGGCAGGCGCTTCGGCTGCAGGCTGTTCGGCCGCAGGCGCCGCCGGGGCGGGTGCAGCACAGGCCACCATCAGGCCGGCGATCAGCACCAAGGACAACAACAATGCAAGTTTCTTAGACATTGGAAACTCCTCCTATCTAAGACAGAGAAAGGTGGATAAAATGGGTGGATCGGGATGCTGTGATGTTGGTTTGGTTTTCCGTTTCGACACCTCCTTTTCGTCAGCGGTTTGCCAAACGCAGACAAACCGCCGGTGAAACGTAGCGACTGGACATTGCTCGAAAGAACGTGATTGCAGGGGAGATGATCAACGATGACTGAGCCTGCGGAAAATGCTCTCTCGGTAGAGATTGATGTGCTCTCTCATCGCTTCACATGCTCCCTCAGAATCTCCTTCCGCTATCCTCTCCAGGATGACCCGGTGCTCGGCCGTGCATGCCTTCAGTCGCGCCACATTGTCCTGCACATCGATAGCCAGATACGAAATACGATTGCGGATCTGCAGCGCCAGTTCGCCCAGCAATTGATTGGGGCAGGCCGCGCTGAGCGTCTCGTGGAAGATTGCGTCGGCACGCGCCCAGGCCTGTCGATCGTCGACCTCCACTGCTTCTTCCAACCCCTTCATTGCCTCCCACATCCGCTCCAGCTGCTCTGGTGTGATGGTGCGGGTCGCCAGCCGGGCAACCTCGGGCTCGAGTAGCGAACGAATATGGATGGCATCCATGACTTCACTGATGGAGGGCGCCGCCACCGTCACCGCCCGGCCCGGAATGATTTGCACCAGCCCTTTCTGCGCCAGCGCCTGCAGCGCTTCCCGTACCGGCGTCCGACTGATCCCCAGCATCTTGGACAAAGCCGTTTCCGACAGGGGTTGCCCCGGCTGCAGTTCGGCCATGCGAATGGCTTCCTTGATTCGCTCGTAGGCGATGTCTCGGAGTAACTGCGATGGCGTTGTTTGTGTCATCTCGATCGTTTCCAGGAGATGGGGCTGCACATCTCCATGCGGCCGACACGCCGGTGGCATGGTCTAGATATGCAACCTGTATACAGACAACATGCCCAGATTATACACCATTGCAGCTAAATGTCAAGAGGTATGTTCCCCACGGGTGCGTTTCAGAATGGGGGCGACCGGTCCGCCGGGCAGGCATGCCTGCGGTTTGTGTGATTGGGTGGGGCCGCCTACAAGATGAAACGCGCCCTTCCCCCGGAGGTGTATCCAAGGTGGTCGAAATCAATTGCGACGCGGTGTGTTTCAGGGTTGATGCTTGGGCGGCACGCGACTTCCGTGGTAGACTCGGAGGGCCTCGTGCCGCCAACACCTGTTTAGCGAAGTCCTGCCCATGTCTCGACTGCAAGTCTGGCAATCGCGCCAATCACGCATCGACTACAATTGCCCCTGGTTTCAGGTCGTGCTCGAAGAAGTCACTCTGCCCAACGGCCAGTGCTACGAGTACACCTTGCTACGACGCCATCAACACGGCGTTGCCATCGTGGCGCTGGACGAGGAACGCCGTTTGCTGCTTCAGCGAGAATATCGCCATGCCGTTCGCAGTGTGATTTGGCAGCTTCCGGGCGGCCTGATCGATTCGGCAGAGGACCCGGAAGAGGCTGCGCGTCGCGAGCTGGCCGAAGAAACCGGCTACTCGGCGCGTCGCTGGCGTCGACTAGGAGTGATCCTCGATGATCCCGCTTTCCAGGATATGGAGATCCACATTTACCTGGCGCAGGGGATCGAGCAGACCGGCCCGGCCCACACCGACGATGCGGAGTGGGTGGACAACAGCTGGCACAGCATCGACTGGCTGCGGCAGCAGGTGAGTACGGGCGAGATCCGCGAGCGCGTGCTGCTCGCGGCCCTGGCTTTTCTCTGGGCCGAGGGCACTATCTGAACGCTCGCGCAGGTGGTGGGTGGCAGTGGAGGGTGGGGTGCAGGCGGCGGGCAGGGTGGCTCAGTGCCGGAAATGCCGCATACCTGTGAATACCATGGCCATACCCAGCCTGTCCACGGCTTTGATGACCTCTTCGTCGCGGATGGACCCGCCCGGCTGGATCACGGCGGTGACACCGTACTCGGCGGCGGCTTCGATGCCATCCGGGAAGGGGAAGAAGGCGTCGGAAGACATAACCGT
>RFJM01000333.1 GCA_003694905.1 Caldilineae bacterium | reverse complement strand
GTCTTGCTGGTCAGCACGGTCGTGATCACGTCTTCGATCAAAGGGCGCTGACGGTCCACCCGGGCCCGAAAAGCTTCCTCCGCGGCCAGCCGCTTCTCACCTTCCAGCTGATAGAAGTCCGGGGTGTCGGGCAGGAACTCCAGCACGATCTCGGTACGCAGATAGCGATATCCTCCGGGATCGGCCAGGTTCACGATCCGTTGGCCCGTTTCGTAGTAGATACCGCCCACCAGGGCGTCCAGCTCGGGTGGGGGCTGGAAATAGGGCAGGGGCGTAGGCGTGGGAGGTGGTGCGGCGGCCGCGGCGGCCGCGTCGCCCGTGCCGATCTGGATGGTAAAGGGCAGCAGCCCGCTGAGGAGCAACCCCACGCCCAAACTCACCACGGCCAGGACCATCAGGAGAGGCATCAGGAGTTTCTTGATCTTGCCGATGATTGCGCCCATGTGCGTTCCTCACTGTTCACTCTGCTTTTGCTTTGCTCGCTCCAGGTACCGTTGCGACTCGGTGTGCTACTCTTGCTCGAAGAGGGCCCGCAGGTCGATAACCGGGGGTTCCTCCTCGGGTGGATAGAGGATCAGGATGTCGGCCCGGCGGTTCAACCGTCGATGTTCCGGCGTGTCGTTGGGGTAAAGAGGGTGGTACTCGCCCAACCCCACGGCAGCCAGCCGTTCACCGGCCACGTTGCCCACTTCTTCCAGGTAGCGGACCACCGTCACCGCGCGGGCGGCGGATAGGTCCCAGTTGGTGGGGTAGATGGGGCTTCCAGTGGGCGTGTTGTCCGTGTGGGCCTCTACCCGGATATTGTTGGGCAGCTCGTTCAGAAGTTTTGCCACCACGTCCAGAGTCCGTTTGCCGTCTTCGGTCAGTTCGGGCTTTCCCGAGGGGAAAAGCAACGCGCTGCTCAGGCTGATGTAGATGCCCTCTTTGCCCATGTTGATGGCGATCTCTCCACCCAGTTCGTTTTCGGTGGCGAACTTATTCAGGGTAGTCTGTACCTTCAGGTAATCCTGTTGGCGGCTGGGCAAGGAACCCAGGTTGATCAGATTGGTTCCGGCGTCGTTCATACCGGTGGCATCGAAGCCGTCGGCAAAACCCAGGCCGCCGGCGAAGACGCTCACGCCGTTGAACGCGGCCCGCAGGCTGCTGGAGAGCAGCTTGAAGCGTTCCAGGTCCGCCTGACCGAAGGCGAAAAGGAGGATGAAGAACACTAGCAGCAGGGACATCAGGTCGGAGAAAGTCTCCAGATAGCGTTTGGAATCGTCCTTCTCCGGCTCAGCAGCACGCTTGCGAGCCATGGCAACGCCTCCTAGCCTTCGCTTTCCTTGTTGCGGGCGCCGACCGGCAGGAAGGCCTCCAGCTTCTGCTTGACGATCTGGGGGTTGTCACCGGCCTGGATGGCCAGCATCCCTTCCAGGGCCAGCTCCCATTCGGAGACCTCCAGCTTGCTCATCTGCTTCAGGCGGCCGCCGATGGGCAGGAAGATGAAGTTCGCGAACAGGGCTCCGTACAGGGTGGTGATGAAGGCGATGGCCACCTTGGCACCGATCTCGTCCGGGGTGGTCAGGTTGGCCAGGGTGAAGATGATGCCGATCACCGTACCGAGCATCCCCATGGTGGGGGCGTACCCGCCCATGGTCTCCAACACCTGGTAGCGTCGCGCATGGCGGCTTTCGAGTTGTTCGATGTCCAGCTCCAGCATCTGACGGATCAAATTGGGATCTGTGCCGTCTACCAGGAGCTGCATGCCCTTCTGGATAAAGGGGTTGTCGATGCGGGCGATCCGTTCCTCCAGGCTCAGCAGGCCGTCCTTGCGGGCCTGCTCGGCCAGTTCCACAAAGAGCTGGATAATCTCGTCGTATTTGGCATCGGCATTGCCGAACGCCCGCCCCATGAGTTTCAACGCGGTGATCACGTCCTCGGCCGGCATGGTCATCATGGTGATGCCGATCGTGCCGCCCAGCACCAGCACAAAGGAGGATGTGTCCCAAAGGGCCGCCGGGCTGCTGCCGGCCGCCACCACCACGTAGGCGATACCGCCCAGGGCGAGCAACAACCCACCTAACGCCAACGGATTCATTGTGTACCTCCCTCCATCTGGCGAACGCGTTGCGTGGATGCCTCTACGGCATCAGGGGCCGATGCCATGGCACACTGGAAGATGGCACGGCGATAGGCCACAATGCGATCCACCACCTCCTGGCGAGATTCCCGTACCAGGTAGCTGTTGCCGTTGATCAGGCGGATGAAGGTGTCCGGATTGGCATCGATGGACTCGATCAGGTCTGCATTCAAGGTGAACGGATGGCCGTCCAGTCGGGTCACCTCGATCACGGTTCTATCCTCCGTGGGGTTCGCCGGACCGGCCTGTATGGGGCCAGTCGCAAGAGTTGGCAACGCTCATCCCGACTATAGCGGATGCCTTAGGAGATGGACGTGGCAAGGCGGTATGGGCTGTGTAACCCATCCGTAATAGGCGCCGGGCCGGGGACGGGCAAAGGAAACGGCGGCCCCACGGCCGCCGTCCGTTCATGTTCGGGCGAAAAGCCAAAGGCCATCCGCGCATTCACCGATCGAACTCCCCGCCTACCAACCGGTAGCCGTGCCGATAGACCGTCTGCAGATAGGTGGGGTTGCGCGGATCGGGCTCGATCTTCTGGCGTAGCTTCATCACCTGCATGCGGACCACGGCCGGATCGCCGGTACCCGGGTAGTAGTTCCAGACTTCCCGCAGGAGATCCTCGGAGCTGAAGGTGCGCCCGGGGTGGGACATCAGGTAGTTGAGCAGGTTGAACTCACTGGGGGTGAGCTGAATGGCCCGATCCTTCACGTAGAGGGTGCACGAAGCCCGATCCAGCGTCAGGTTGCCCACCGAGACCCGGTCGTGTTGGACCTCGGCCGAAGGGACCCGGCGCAGCAGCGCCCGCAGACGCAAGTGCATCTCGGTCAAGTTCATGGGTTTGACCACGATGTCATCCGCGCCGGCCTTGTACGCCGCCACTCGGGCCTCCACCGTGTTCTCCGTCTGCAACATGACCAACAGGGACGGCAACCGCAGTTGATGGCGTAGATACTCACACAGGCTGAGCCCATCCAGGTCCTCGGCCTGGGTGCTGATGAAGATGACGTCGGGCACCGTTTCCTGGGCTAGTTTTACGCCTTGCAGACCGCTCGGCGTGTGACTTACGTAG
>RFJM01000332.1 GCA_003694905.1 Caldilineae bacterium | reverse complement strand
CTCGCGAGGTGGACTGGCTGCTGGCAGAGCTGGCAGACCTACGGCGCGCGGAGATGGAGACGTACGTGGACGCGCAGCACCTGGAGCGTTTCCCCCTCCTGTTGGTGGTTGCGGTGACGGCGCTTGTCCTGTTCGAACTCATCCCGGAGCGGAGGTCGGCAGTCGGGTGGAAGGAACGCCTGATCGCGGCACGCCGCCGGCAACTGGAAGCGTATCGGGCCACCGGCAGTGCTGAGTCGGAGCTGGAGAGGGCGGCGGCATCATGAAGAAGATCCTGGCCTTCTTCCGCTGGTTGCTATTGATCCTCTTTGTAGGCGTGGGGTTGACCCTACTCACGACGGGAGGGGCTTCGCTGATTTCGCTGAACGAAAAGGGCAACGAAGCCTTTGCCCGAGGGGCCTACGACGAGGCCCTGGCTGCCTATCGGGCTGTGATGGAGAAGAATCCCAACCTGCCCCAGCCCTATTTCAATGCTGCCGGCGTCTTCTACCGCCGGGGCGACCTGGCCGCTGCTCAGGACTATCTGCAGAAGGCCCTGGCGCTCTCGGCAGACCCGGAGCTCACCCAACACATTTTCTACAACCTGGGCAACGTCTACTTCCAGAGCTTGCAGTTCGACGCGGCCGTACAGGCCTACATCCAGGCCCTGTTGCTGGACCCCGGAGATGTGGATGCGCGCCACAATCTGGAACTGACGCTGTCGTTGATGCAGCAGGCTCCTCCCCAAGAGCGGCCGCAGCAAACGCCACCCGATGACCCGGCACCCCAGGAGAAGCCGCCCGAACAGCCCCAGGATATGGAGCTCAACCAGTCCTTCGACGAGCAGCAGGTCTTCAGCGAAGCGGGGCAACAGCTTACGGAAATGCAGGCACGAGAGCTGCTGCGGCGACTGGAGGGCGCGGGCGAGACGCTCCAGGACCACATAGGCACCTTCCGCGCGGGTGGGGATAACCGCGCAGAGCAGGACTGGTAGGTAGGGATGCGCGACGCCGTCGGCAACGCGCCCCGGCCAGAGGGGCAGGTCAGGCTTTTGGCGCTGTCGCCGCCGGCACAGGGCACGAACCCCGCCGGTGCACCGCACCGGTTAGCGGACGACCCGGACGGCTATCGCCGCGCTCACGCCTCCCCTGCTCAAGTGCAACACATCCACCGCGAGACGGAGACCGTCCCGCGGTGGAAGATTGGGTTCTACGCCAACCCCGCCTCAGTCGGACTTCTGCTCTAGATTGACCGGCAGGTCCACGGCAATGGGACCCCGATCGCCCTTACGGAAGACGATCTCGCCGGCTTTCAGTGCTTCCGGGTCTTCGGGGTCGCCCTCGACCCGGGCATCGACGATCACGAGATCGCCGGTCGCAAACTCGCCCTGCAGCAGCCGCTTGCTGAGCGGACTTTCGATGGTGCGCTGCAGGATGCGTCGCAGGGGTCGGGCTCCGTATTCGGGATCATACCCCTTGGCGGCCAGCACCCGTCGTGCCAGGTCGGTGAGCTCCATTTCCAGCCCGTGCTCACCCAGGCGCTCGGCGATTTCCGCCACCTGCAAGTCCACGATCTGCAAGACCTGTTCCTCCGTGAGAACGTGGAAGGGGATGATCTCATCCACACGGTTGAGGAACTCGGGCCGGAAGGTCCGCTTGAGATCTTTCTGGATGTCACCCAACAGGCGACCCTCGTCAACGGTCGCGTCGCTGCGGAACCCGATTTGCCGGGTTTGCGTTACCCGCCGCGAACCGACGTTAGTCGTCATAATGATGACCGTGTTGCGGAAGTCGACGGTGCGGCCGTGCCCATCGGTGAGCCGGCCGTCTTCCAGGATCTGCAGCAGGGTGTTCCACACCTCGGGGTGGGCCTTTTCCAATTCGTCGAAGAGGATGACCTGGTAGGGACGCCGGCGCACGGCCTCGGTCAGCTGGCCGCCTTCGTCGTAGCCCACATAACCGGGCGGTGAACCCAGGAGACGGCTGACGGTGTGGGCTTCGCGATATTCGCTCATGTCCACGCGCAGGAGCGCGTCCTCGTCGTCGAAGAGGAATTCGGCCAGAGCCCTGGCGAGTTCCGTCTTGCCCACGCCTGTCGGTCCCAGGAATATGAAGGAGCCGATAGGGCGTTTGGGATCCTTGAGTCCGGCGCGAGAACGGCGAATGGCGTCGGAAACGGCCGCAATGGCTTCGTCCTGGCCGATGATGCGTCTGTGGAGGAATTCTTCCATCCTCAGTAGCTTGTCGGTCTCCGATTCCAGCATCTGGCTGACGGGGATGCCCGTCCAGGCGTGGACCACTTCGGCAATCTGCTGTTCCGAAATGAGGCCATCCAGTCCGGCCTTTTCTTTCCAGGCAACCTGTTTGAGCTTGTACTCTTTCTCCAGACGAATGGCCTCGGTCTTGAGCTGGGCCGCGGTTTCGTATTCGCGACGGCTCCAGGCCTCTTCCTCTTGCTGTTGGATGTCCTGCAGGTGACGCCGGAGCTGTTTGAGATCTGCGGGCTCGGAGTGCATGGTCACGCGCATCTTGGCGCCCGCCTCGTCGATCAGGTCGATGGCCTTGTCGGGCAGGCGGCGTTCGCTGACGTAGCGATGAGACAGGCGCACCGCCGCG
The DNA here is from genome assembly GCA_003694905.1 of Caldilineae bacterium. GTDB lineage: Bacteria > Chloroflexota > Anaerolineae > J102 > J102 > J102. The sequence goes on along the minus strand of RFJM01000332.1, from coordinate 2,156 downwards.
CGCAAAGCCTCGTCGGTGTATTTCACCTGATGGTGTTCCTCATAGCGGTGCCGCAGGCCATGCAGGATCTCGATGGTCTCCTCAACGGTTGGTTCATCGACCCAGATGGGTGCGAAACGCCGCTCGAGGGCCGCGTCTCGCTCGATCTGCTGGCGGAACTCGTCGGGCGTAGTGGCGCCAATGACGCGTAGTTCGCCTCGCGCCAGCGCGGGCTTCATCATGTTGCTGGCATCCATGGCACCGGTCGCCGCGCCGGCTCCCACTACGGTGTGGAGCTCATCGATGAAGAGGATGATCTCGCCGTTGGATGAGCGCACCTCATCCATGACAGCTTTAAGGCGCTCTTCAAATTCCCCCCGGAAACGGGTACCGGCGATGAGTGCGCCCAGGTCCAGCGCCATGATGCGTTTGTTCAGCAGCAGATCGGGCACGTCTTCTCTGACGATGCGCTGCGCCAGCCCTTCGACGATAGCAGTCTTACCGACGCCGGCTTCGCCGATGAGCACGGGGTTGTTCTTTGTGCGCCGGCTCAGTACCTGGATGACCCGCATGATCTCGGTTTCGCGGCCGATCACGGGATCCAGTTTGTCCTGTGCGGCAAGGGCTGTGATGTCGCGGGCATATTTCTCCAGCACGCGGAAGCGAGACTCGGAACGGGGGTCCTCCACGCGTTTGCCCTGGCGAAACTCGTCGATGGTGTGTCTGACGCCCTCGTAGGTGATGTTGTGCTGTTTGAGCAGATTGGCGCTGGGGGTGTTGCGTTCTTGCAGGATGGCCAGGAAAAGGTGTTCCGTGGAAATGTACTGATCACCCAGTTGTTCCGACTCTTTGATGGCCACCTGGTTGACCCTGTGGAGGCGCGGGGTGATATAGATCTGACCTTGCGAGGCTGCCGCCAGGCTGGGTCCTCCGGTCTTGGGCGCCCGTTTCAGGTGCGCCTCCAGAGCCTTGTGCATGGCTTCCAGGTCACCACCAAGATGCTGGATGATCTGGCGGACCATGCCGTCGGGTTGTTCGATAAGGGCCAGGAGCAGATGTTCGGTGTCTGCCTGGCTATGCTGAAAGCGATGCAGGATCTCGTAGGCGCGCATGAGCGCGTCCTGTGCTCGCTCGGTGTATCGGTCGAATTGCATCATTGTGCGAAAATGCTCCGGTAAAGCCGGCGGAAGGATGGGGAATAGCCGTTCGCCGGCTCGATTGGGGATGGTCGGTTGCAGGAGGAACAGCCGGATCGACCTCATGCCGCGGACCTGGTCTAAGGTTGCCGGGGCAGATCAACCGTACTCGGCCGCTCCGAGGTGTTTCAGGCCACCTCTTGTTTCATTTTACACTATAACCGATGGGGGGAAAAGGTGGCGTAGGCCATAGCCCAATCTTAGGAAACGCATATGAAGTTCATGCGTGGCGGATATGCTTGGGCCTGCAGCAGGCCGGGAACTCTACTGCAGTTCCAGATTGCTAAAGGTCTGCGGCCGGCCCCAGGCCATGACAGGTGTGTGCATGAGGATGGTCTGTTGGGCAGCGCTGCCCGGAGTGTCGTTGTCGTTGGCTGTAGGCGCGAACCCGAAGACCATACCCGAACGCGGCACAACGCCGAGAATAGACCAGGGAACTGCGGCCTCGAGGACATAGCCGGCGCCCTGGGGCCGGGCCGCGACCTGCAGTTGTGTGCGCCAGTCGTCGCGACGCTGCGGGAACCAGACAACGCCCTCGGGCGGCGACCCGGTGAAGTTGCCGGGCGAAAAACCGAGCTGGTAGTCATCGGCATTGTGTGAGCTGTCGTCGAAGTCTCCGGCGAGATCCATGTCCAGCCATAGCTCGACGCTGTCGCCGTTGAAGATGTCGTAGGCACGCAGTTCCTGGACATGCACATCGTCGCGGACTTCAGCCAGGAGGTACAGTGCCTGTTCATCCCAGGCAAGACGTATCACTGCCGTCAGGTCTTCCTCGCCACTCCAGTTCTCCCCGCCTTGCTGCACGAACGTGAGGGGGAGAAGGGGGACTCCCTGCCAGTCGTCGGGCGAACCGTCGATGGCCAGCCCCGATCGCTTGACGGCCAGGTAGTCGCCGCCGTTGGTGCGGAAGGGCCCGGCATAGGGGGTGGGCAGTGGGGTCGGGGTGTCCGTCGGCACGGGAGTGGGGGTAGCAGTGGCCGT
>RFJM01000331.1 GCA_003694905.1 Caldilineae bacterium | reverse complement strand
TAGTCTGACTCAGGTTCCCCCGCAGGCAACGCCCGCTTCCCCCCATTCCCCCAGTCCCCCATAACCGAACATACGAGGACAGAACCTCCTGTAACTGTCCCGTTTGCTGCTGCCTGCTGTGGAAAACTCCTCCTTTTCTGTGGATAAAGGGACTCAACTGTGGATAACTCGGCCGGAGTCGATCATCTCTATGACGCGGTTCAGGATGGTTGTGCCCTCGCGCAGGCGCCGTGTAGACACACGCGCCGCCGTGTCTGCAGGCCGATGCAGCCCCGCCAGTCCCCAATAAGCATCCCGGCTGCCCAGTGTCGTCGCCGGGATACCCGCGCGGTGAAATGAGAAGGCGTCGCTGTTGAGCCAGCTTTCGTAGATAGGGGGTTCACCGCTGATCTCGGCTACGGCATGGGCCACCATCTCGCTCAAGGCCGCGTCATTTGCCGTGCGGGTAAAGGCGTTGCCATCCTGGCGCCATAGCACGTAACCCCCGTCTTGTCCCATTAGCTCCAGATTCAGCACCTGCGCGGGCAATGTCCACTCGCGCGCCCTCACCCAGGCGCGCGACCCCTGCATATTCTGTTCTTCCCCATTGAACAGCACCAGCACCACCCTCGTCCTCTGCAGGCGTACGCGCCCTCGCGCCAGGTGAGCGGCCAGCGCCAACAAGATAGCACAGGCCGCGCCGTTATCTACCGCGCCCTGACTCTGCCGGCCGAATCGTCCCAGCAACAGATTCAGCCCCAACGCCCACGCCAGCCCCAACACGGGCAGAGCTAGCAAGACCGCCAGAGCATACACCACCATACCCCACACGCGATCAATCTGCCCTACCCACCCCTCCGCCCAGCCGAGCGCCCCGACCACCAGCGTCAGAACCATACCCACCCGCACAAACCGTTGTAGTACTGCCCGCCGTCTGTGGTCGAGCAGCTCTGTCTTACTATCGTAATGCGCGCTGAGCACCAGTTCCCGGCTCGCGTACGCCGGCCCAAATTCCATAAACAGGTTGCGGCCCACCATCTGACCCGGCCACGAGACCAGCGGCCACCCCAGCGCTACATCCAGCGTGCCGCCCAGCAACCCCGCTACGGCGATGAGAAACGTCAGCCAGCCCCAATGCCCGAGCGTCGCGATCGCCAGAAGGGTACGCGAGAGTAGGAGCCAGGCCCCGATGGCCTCAAAGAAAAAAGGATACAACACGAACTCGTGAATGCGATAGGGGATCTCCCGCTCTTCCAGCCATCGGCACAACGCCATCAGCGTCTCGCGGTTGGCGGCAGTGCCGTTGGGCCGCGGGCGTGATAGCACCTGCATCAACGGGCCGAAGTCCACCTCAGCCATCCCGTCCGCCCCCTTCCCCCAGATGTGGAAAGGCGAACAGCCCCGGTGCCCCACCCGTATGCAGAAAGACGATGGGCGACTCCCCCTCCAGCTCTCCCCGCTCCAGCAGATCCAGCATCCCCGCGAATGCCTTGCCCGTGTAGATGGGGTCCAGTACGATCCCCTCGCTGCGGGCCAGCCGGGCAATGGCTGTGTTCCCCTCAAGCGAGGGTTTGCCGTAGCCGTCGCCCACATAGCGCCCTTCCACCAGGGGCACATCTGCCGGGGCGAAATGCCGCGGTTCTCCCAGTCGCGCACATAGCTCGCCCGCCATAGCCGCAATCGACGCGGGAAAGCCTTTCCACAGCTTTCCAACGTCGATTCCCAGGGGCTTAAGCTGCGAGCCACACAAGGCCACCCCGGCCAGCAGCCCGGCCAGGGTACCGCCAGAACCCGCCGCGACGACGACCCAGGCATCCTCGATGCCCAGTTCCCGAGTCTGTTCTGTCAGCTCGCACGCAGCCTGAACATACCCCAGACATCCCCGCCAGGCATGCCCCCCCACCGGGATGAAGTAGTGGGGCCCTACCCTCAGACGTGCCAGCCATCGTACCAGCCGATTGGCCGTTTCCAGCGTCATAGATGCCTGACCGCCGCCGCCAAAGGGTACAAAGTGCATGTGAGCGCCCAGCAATTCGTCCAGCAGGAGGTTGCCCGGGCGTCGGTCCGGCCGCGGTTCGAAGAAAAACAGGTGGGGTTCGATACCGCAACGCCGCGCCACCGCGGCGGTCATACGCGCGTGGTTGGACTGCAGCCCACCGAAGGTCACCACGCGTTTTGCCCTTCTGGCCATGGCGTCGGCCATCAGATACTCCAGCTTGCGGCATTTATTGCCGCCCATGGCCGGGCCGATGAGATCATCCCGCTTGATGTACAACTCACGGCCGAGCTCGGCACTCAGACGAGACAGGCGATAAAGGGGGGTGGGATACTCTGCCAGCTTGAGCCGAGGGAAATCCTCCAGCCGTGCGCGCAGGGTTTCCGGTTTCATAGGACAGCCTCAGGTTTGGAGCAAATGCCGGGCCAGCCGCCTGCCCAATGCCAGGATGGTAAGCACCGTGGGACGGCCCAGGGCTTCGGGGAACACGCTGGCATCGCACACATATAGTCCCGAGACTTCCGTCTGCAGATGATCGTCCAGCATGACACCGACCCTCACCGTACCGCTCGGGTGTGTACCCCGCAAGGGGGTCGAGAAGATGTGCGAGGGATCCGCGCCGGCAGCCTTCAGGATGCGTCGGCTGACCTCCTCCGCTTCGGCCAGCCGTTCCCGATCGCGAGACGTCATCGGTTTGCTGATGCTGCCATCCGCAAAGACCCCACCGCTGATCTCGTCCTTGAGCTTGATCATCACCCCCAGGATATGGTTCCAACGGTGCCAGGTAAGCGGATAGCGCCAGCCCTTCCGCATCATCACCAGGGGATAGTTGAGCCAGGGGTCGATGAGCGTGCTGAGCATGTAACCGTCGCGTTCGTTCTCCCACGACCAGGTCATGGGCGGATCGTTGCCGATCCCCTGATCTCGAATGAAGCCGTAGACCATCACCGTCGTGTCCATAGTCATGCCCTGGCCGGCCTGCCTGAACCCGGAAGCATGCAGGATACGGGGAGTGCCGATGCCTCCTGCGGCCAGAATCACGGTACCCGCGCGGGCCAGGAAGGGGCGCCCGCGCAGATATCCCGCCACCCCAACGATGTGGCCTTCTTCGGCCAGCACCCGTTCGACACGCGCGCCGGTGACCAGGGCAGCACCGTGGGTCACGGCCTGGTCTACCCATTCGGCCGCATTCCATTTGGCGCCACAACGGCAGCCCAACATGCAACGGGCCCCGCAGCGAAAGACCCGCGCTCTCTGTGGGACCATGAACTTGGCCTGGGGCTGCCAGTCATAACCCAGGGCTCGACCCGCCTGAGCAATACGGGTAGACGCCTTGCCCAGCAGCTCATCCGGCAGGGGCGCGATCTGAAGTTCCTCGCGAATGGCGGCCACATCTTCGCACAGGTCGATACCGTAGTGCCGGCGCAGCCAGTCGGGCGCGGGGGCAGCACAGGCGCAATACATGCTGGTAGCGCCGCCCACCATGAGCGGCCGGATGATGTTCAACCCTTCGCGGGTGTACAGGAAGCTGGCGCGATCGGTGTATAGCAGGGCACCTGGGTATGTGCCGTAGTACCAGGCGCGCCGTCGGTCCTGGCCTCGCTCCAGGATCATCACCCGTTTGCCGGCTCGGGCCAGCGCGCGGGCCACACTGGCCCCGCCGGGACCACTGCCGACGACGATGACATCGGGATGTTGCTTCGTCATCATGCTGTTCGTATCCTTTCCTAGCCGCGCAGGGTGGCGCGCAGCCGATTGGGGTGGAGAAGGAGAT
>RFJM01000330.1 GCA_003694905.1 Caldilineae bacterium | reverse complement strand
GTCCTCCATCCTGCAAGCACTGGAAACCCTAACGCACGAATAATTAATGTCCAAGGAGCGAGCCATCTCGCGCCCCCGTCGCTGACGCTTACGGGGGGAGGAAGTCGCCGCTGATGAATCATGCTGTGCAAGTTACACGGGAGTTCACGGCTCCCGCCCCCGAAAGCGACCAACGGGAGCGTCGGGGGAGGGTTGGGGAGGGGGCGGACCGGCCCACCCCCTGGCTGCAACAGATGCAGCAGTGGATGGGCCCCGAAGCCTGGGGCGAGATGATCCAGCACATGACCGAGACTCACGGCGCCGAATTCACGGGCCAGATGCTGCAGCAAATGAACGAAGGCTCCTGCCACGGCAGCGATGGCTTTAGCGATATGATGGGCGGCGACTACGGCGACATGATGGGCCAGGATATGGGCAGCATGATGGGCGGCTCATACGGCTCCATGATGGGCTCGACCTTCTAATCCTTTGCCGCTTCCCACTCGCGAAACCGCATGCCCCGATCCCGGCGCATGCGGTTTCTTGCGTGTTACCCGGTATTCTCCTGCCCCACTGCCCCGGAGAAGAAGCGCTATGCTCCCGCAGTCCAGACCAGCAGCACGACCAGTTCGACGATCTCGCACAGGGCGCCGTAGATGTCGCCGGTCAGACCGGGGAGCCGGCGCAGGGTCCAGCGCGCCAGGAGCCAGGTAAGCGATATAGTTCCCGCCCACAGCAACACGCCTGGCAGCCCCGCTACGGCGGTGGCCATTGCCAGCGCAATGCCTCCGGCGATGGCCACCTCAGACCACCCGGCCTGGTCTTTGAAGACCCGACCCAGCCCCTGGGCCCGTGCATAGGGGAACCCGACGATGGCCAGGGACATGGCAAAGCGTCCCAAGGTGGAGGGCAGCAGCAGGAACAGTGGCCAGCGTAGCCCGTGAGAAAGCGGGAGGGCGGAGCCCGAGAGCTGTTCGGCCAGTGCTGCATACTTGCTCAGGAGCAGCAGCACGCCTCCGGCCAGGGCAAAGGCGCCGATACGCTCGTCCCGCATGATATGCAGGCGCTGTTCTGGAGTCTGGCCACCGAAAATACCGTCGCATGCGTCCAGCCAGGCATCGAGATGCAGGGCGCCGCTGAGTACCACCCACAGCACCAAAATCAGCACGGCCGTCACATGGGCAGGAAAGATCTGGGACAGGCCCCAGCTCGCAACCGCAAGCACGGCACCCAGGACCACCCCCACCAGGGGGAAGTATGCCACGGCCTGCCCCAATTCGTGCTCGCTGGCCGTCCCGCGCACCGGTATTGGCAAGATGGTGAGAAATCGAAAGGCAGTGATGATAGGCCTCATATCCAGACTCAATGACCGTGCGTGGTAGGCGAATCCTAGTCCGCCCGGCAATGAAGTCGCCGGGCTTGAGGAATTGTGCCGGATAGAATCCGGCCTTGGGCGGGGGAGAGGGGCATGGTCGGGGCGTCGTTGGTAGCCGGGGGTATATCTAGGGGCCGAGGCTCAGTCCAGCCTACCGGCCACGCCCGCTTCGGCAAAGGTGGCCATCTCGTCCAACACCTTGCAGGCGGCCTCGCACACGCCGATGGCCAGGGCCGCGCCCGTGCCCTCGCCCAGGCGCAGGTCCAGGTCCAGCACCGGCTCCAGCCCCAGCCATTCCAGCATGATCCGATGTCCCTTCTCCTGCGAGCGATGGGCAGCGATGAGGTAGGGGCGCAGCGAGGGCGCCAGGGTGACGGCGATGAGGGCGGCCGCGCCGGAGATAAAGCCGTCGATGACCACCGGCTTGCGATGCGCGGCCGCGGCCAGCATGGCTCCCGCCAGTCCGCCGATCTCGAAGCCGCCCACTTTGGCCAGTACATCCAGGCCGTCATGGGGATCGGGACGATTGACGGCCAGAGCCTGTTCCACCGCAGCCACCTTGCGGGCCAGACCGAGATCATCCACGCCTGTCCCGCGACCCACGATCTGGGCCGGCGCCCGGCCGGTGACGGCTGCGGCAATGGCGGCCGAGGGGGTGGTGTTGCCGATGCCCATGTCTCCGGTGCCCAGGATGTCCAGTCCCCGCTCGATCTCCGCCTCCACGACCGCGGCGCCGTTGAGAAGGGATTGCAATGCCTGCTCGCGGGTCATGGCCGGGCCGCGGGCGATATTCGCCGTCCCTCGCCCCACCTTCTTGTTCACCAGTGCCGCATGCGGGGGCAGCTCCGCAGCCACGCCCATGTCGACCACGACCACACGGGCGCCCACATGCCGGGCCAGGACATTGATGGCAGCGCCGCCATGCAGGAAGTTGAGCACCATCTGTGGCGTCACTTCCTGGGGAAAGGCACTGACTCCTTCGGCCACGACACCATGGTCGCCGGCCATGGTAGTGATGACCTTGTGGTGCAAATGGGGTCTGGCACTGCCGGTGATGCCGGCGATTTGCAGCGACAGACGCTCCAGGCGCCCCAGGCTGCCAGGCGGTTTGGTCAGGGTGTCCTGCCGGGCCTGGGCAGCCTTCATAGCGGCAACGTCGGGGGCTTCGATTTTGCTGAGGAGAGTTTGCAGTGCGTTCATCCTTGACTCCTTTTGGAAAGGCCGTTCTCCACGGCTCGAGAGGAAGACTTGACGCAACGCCGGACCGTTTTGAGGGACCGGCGTGTTAGCCCTTGATTCGCATGGGAATGCCCGCCACCATGAAGATCACCGCGTCCGCCCGGCGGGCGATCAGTTGATTCGCCTCCCCCAGGAGATCGCGGTAGGCGCGGCCCAGGGGGTTCGGCGGTACCAGACCCAGGCCCACTTCATTGGATACGATGAGCGCATGCGTTTCCAGATCGCGCAGGGCGTCCAGCAGCCCCTCCACCTCTTCCAGCACCCCTGCCCGCGCTGCGGCGCTCGCGGGCTCCGGGTAGGCGGCCAGGGTGTTGGCAACCAGAAGGGTGAGACAGTCGAGGATCACGGCGGGCTCACCCTTCCAGCTCGCGCGCAGGGCCTCGCCTACACGTGTTGGCGCTTCCAGGGTGCGCCAGGCCGCGGGCCGCAATTCGCGGTGCCGACTGATGCGCTCCTGCATCTCCTCATCTCCGGCCTCGGCCGTGGCCACGAACAAGACCCGTTCTCCCGCCAGGCCTTCCGCCCACGCCTGGGCATAGGTGCTCTTGCCGCTGCGCGCACCGCCTAAAATCAGGGTCAGTTGGCTTACGGCTTTTCCTGCCGTCGTGGTCGGATCCAGCTCGCTCATTCCGGTGTGCCTCAAGATTTGTGGGGCCTCTTCGCGGCCGCCCTCGCTGCGGCCTATGTCGAAGGCGTGTGAGTACGGTTGCAGCCGCTCCCTGCGGAACACGGGCGCCAAAGAAAAACCGGCCGCTTCACATGGGCCGGGAAGAGTCGAGCGCTTTGTCATCCTGACAAAGGGCGATGCGAGTGCCGCATCGCACTCTACCCTCTTCCGCGAGAAGGCTGCGAATCAGTAGAGGTGGGCGACCGGGCTCTCAGGATGTCTGCACGCCTCCTGAATACCGTTGCGGGACAGCGCCGGACTCTCACCGGCTTCGCCTTTCAGCCCTGCCATCCGGGGCATAGGGCGCCTCTACCGCCGTGTCGATGGATTTGTGATGTCTGCCCGCGTGCCCGATGAGGGTGCACGAGGGCAAACCGGGCCAACTGTAGCATTTGACCTGCTCCCTGTCAAAAAATGGTACACTGCCGGAGGCTCTCTACTTCCAAGCGCGGTGCCCTCGCCCACCCTTACCTGCTCGCACCATGCGAGCCTCAGCGACCCGCCAGTGTCCGGCTTGCCTCTAAAGGCGCGTGGCCAGGACACGGCCAGATCTTCTCAAATGTAACGCTACTAACATACATGGTTGCGGGAGAGAAACATAATAGCCCAGTAGACTATCGTGTCACCGCGCATGTCTCTCATGGCGACTGTATCCTATTTCGCTTCGTGTTGTTGTCGGCGAGGGCCCTAGGCACTCGCCTGTGTCGCCTGGCGTGCGGACGTTCAGAGCCAATCGGTGCAGTGCCTCGGCCCCATTCAGATCGCCGTCGAGGTCAATCGATTGGCTTTTTTGTTTTCTGATCTACGGCCGCACAACTCTACCATCTGTCGATATCCCCATGATCGCCTATTCCAAACTGTTCCTCTGCACCTGTAAGTGTAGCCGGCGGGGAAGACCGCTGCTCGTCGGCTATGCGTCGGGTGCGCGCATGGTCTGATTCCAGGTCGAGTCCGGGCACGGTCTTTCCCGCCTCCTTCGAGGCGAACGCGCTGTGCTCGGGCACGTCCATGTATCTCCTTCTGAGAATGCCCGTGAACACATCGCGTTCGCGGGCATTTTTTATTGCGTCTCCCCTGTCTTGTTTCCGTTTGACCCTCACCCCCTACCCTCTTCACCTATCGACCATGAAGGAACTCCCCTCCGAACAAGATCTGCAATTATGGAATTATGCCTTCACAGGCGCCGAAACCATGGACCTGCTGCGCTGGTGCGTCGCATACTTCGGTCCGACCCTCGCCTTGGGGACCGGCTTCGGCCTTTCCGGCATGGTTCTGTTGGACATGCTCATGCGCATCAGCCGCGATATTGATGTCTTCTTTCTGGACACCGGTCTTCTTTTCGCGGAGACCTATGCCTTCCGCCGGAGCGTGGAAAGCCACTATGGCATCTCTATCCGCGGGGTGCGTCCTACCCTCAGCCTGGAAGAGCAGACCCGGCTCATGGGCGACCGGCTTTGGGAACGCGATCCCGACCTCTGCTGCGCCTTGCGCAAAGTGGAACCTCTGGCCACCGCGCTGCACGACAGAAGCGCCTGGCTCACCGCGATCCGGCGAGACCAGAGCCCTACGCGTCGACACATAGCCCTCTTCTCGCTGGATAAACGGCTAAACGTCGTCAAGATCGCGCCCCTGGCCTTCTGGCAGGAAGCGGATTGCCGGCGATACGTACGAGATCATCGGGTTCCCGTCAACCCCCTACACCGGAGGGGCTACCCCAGCTTCGGTTGCCACACCTGCACCCGTCCGGTCGGGCCCGGCGAAAGCCAGCGCGCCGGGCGCTGGCCGGGCTTCGCGAAGACGGAATGTGGCCTACACTGGCACCGTGGCCGGCCCGCCCCCGTGTTGCCGCTTGCATCCCCACAAGTGGATAAACAACCATGAGTACCTTTCCCGTCGTCTTGAACAACCTGGAGCAACAGCGTGTGATCGTGGTCGGGGGTGGAGCCGTCGCCGAAGAGAAAGTGCAATCACTACTCGAGGGGGGTGCCGGCAGCCTGGCGATCATCAGTCCTGAACTTACGCCTGTCCTCAGGCGGATGGCGGCAGCAGGCCGCGTAGAGTGGATCGCGCGCGAATATCGCCCAGGTGATCTTCGTGGCGCCTTTCTCTGCATCGCGGCTACCGATGATAGCGCAATCAACCACGCAGTCGCGGCCGAAGCAAAGCGGGAGCGAGTGCTCATCAACGTGGTCGACGATCCCGCCTATTGCGATTTCTACGCAACGAGCGTTGTGCGCCGCGGAGGATTCACCATCAGCATTGGTACCGACGGCCAGATGCCCGCGCTGGCCGCCCATCTGCGGCGACGGCTCGCCCGCGGCTTTGGCCCAGAATACGGCGTTCTCATCCACCTGGCGCGACAACTGCGGCCCACAATGTCCCGGCGCTTTCCCGATCCGGCACAAAGGCGCCGCGCCTGGCAGGCCCTGGCCGAATCCAACCTCATCCCGCTGATTCGCCGCGGGGCAAGCGACGAGCAACTCTGGGAGCACATCGAACGCACGCTTGCCCGGTTCGCCGCTCAGGAGCCGGGCCGGCTACCGACCATCCCTTCACCTGTCCGGGAGGCTGCACCATGAATGCCGTCGATGTGATGCAACCGGGCGTGGTCTATCTCGTCGGTGCAGGACCAGGCGACCCGGGTCTGATCACCGTGCGGGGACTTCGGCTCTTGCAGCAGGCCGAGGTCGTCTTGCACGACCGTCTGGTCTCTCCCCTTCTGCTGGCCGAGACACGTGCCGGCTGCGAGATCATCGATGTCGGTAAATCGCCCGGTGGCCACGCGCCCGCACAGGAAGAGATCATCCAGCTTCTGATTCGCCAGGCGCGCGCGGGCCGAAAGGTCTTGAGACTGAAAGGCGGAGATCCCTATATCTTCGGTCGTGGCGGCGAGGAGGCGCTGGCCCTGGCCGCCGCACGCATCCCCTTCGTGCTGGTGCCGGGCGTGACTTCTGCAACCGCGGTGCCCGCTCTGGCCGGCATCCCCCTTACCCATCAACATCTCTCCCGCTCCCTTGCCGTGGTCACCGGCCGGACGCGTCCTCGCTCCTACCCGGTGCCGGAAAATGGGGCCCAAGCCGAGGACCCTCTGGCACACCTCGACTTCACGGCTCTGGCGGCCATCGATACCGTGGTGGTGCTGATGGGCGTCGCTCATCTGGCCGCCTTCGCCCGGCGGCTGCAGGAGGCCGGTAGGGCGCCCGACACCCCCGTTGCCATCATCGAAAACGGTACCACCCCGGCCGAACGCATCGTCTGTGGTCGCCTGGCCGAGATTGCCCGCCGGGCTGCTGATGCGGATATACGTCCTCCGGCTACCGTTGTCATCGGCAAGGTGGTAGCCTTGCACAGCGTCTTGCACCCCGCCATCCCCCCGTCTACTCCCTCCTTCATCTCATCCCCTGACGGAGATTGATCCCATGACTTCGACAGTGACATGGTCCAAAGTCCTGCAAGACAAGATTCCATCCGACTGGGCCCAGGAAATCGATCGTTTTGAAGCCCAGATGGCACTGCGGCGACAGAACAAGATCGAGGAGAAGGTCTTTGCGGAAAGCCGATTGCGCCGCGGTGTGTACGGCCAGCGCTATGACAACGGCCAGCGCTACGACGGCCGGCAGACCCGACGGCTGGCCTATCCGGAGGCAGACATCACCAAGGGCCCGAACACCCTCTGGCATGCCCCCGGTATGCAGCGCATCAAAGTGCCCTTTGGCGGCATCACACCCGAACAACTGGAAGTGATCGCCGACCTGGCCGACGAGTATTCGACCGGCGTCATGCATGTAACCACCCGGCAGGATTTCCAACTGCACTTCGTCCACATCGAAGACACGCCCGACCTCATGCGCAGGCTGGCGGCTGTGGGCATCACCACCCAGGAAGCCTGTGGCAACGTGGTCCGCAACGTCACCGCCTGCTATCGCGCGGGTGTCTGCCCTACAGAAGCCTTTGACGTGACACCCTATGCCAGGGCTCTGGCCTTCTTCCTGCTCGGACATGACGACACGCAGGATTTCGGCCGTAAGATGAAGATTGCTTTCTCCGGCTGTGAACATGAGGGCTGTGGTCTGGTCCGCATGCATGACATCGGCTATCTGGCCCGCGTGCAGGAAGTCAACGGCATTAAGAAGCGCGGTTTCGCCGTCTACGTCGGTGGTGGGCTCGGCACTATCCCACACCAGGCCAGGCTGCTGAGCGAATTCGTGCCCGAAGAGGAGATCCTGCCTCTGGCCCAGAGCATCGCGCGCGTGTTTGCGCGGCTCGGCGAGAAACGCAACCGCAACAGGGCGCGACTCAAGTTCCTGGTCGCCGATCTGGGCATCGAGGAATTCCGGCGGCTGGTTCTTGCCGAGCGTGAGAGCCTGCCCTTTGACGAGCGCTGGACCGCGTATCTGTCCGATCTGGACAGCGAAACCGCGCCGGACCTCGCTTCGGAGCCCGCCCTTCCTCAGAGTCCCTCACCGGCCTATCATGCCTGGCTGGCCCGCAACGTCGAAGCGCAACGCCAGCAAGGCTATCACCTGGTCACGGTGCCTCTGCCTCTCGGCGACATCTCGTCGCAACAGGCCCGCAGGCTGGCTGCACTGGCCCGCCGCTATGCCCACGGCCGGTTGCGCACAACCGTCGAGCAGAACATCGTCCTGCGTTGGGTGGCTCGCTCCTATCTGGCCGAGCTGTTCGCCGAGTTGGATGCCATAGGCCTGGCCGAACCGGCCGCGGGTACCATCGCCGATATCACCTCCTGCCCCGGCACGGATACCTGCAAGCTGGGGATCGCTGCCTCGCGTGGACTGGCCCGCGAGCTACGTGCGCGTCTTGCCTCGGAGGACGCCCAGCTACCCGATGCCGTCAGGAATCTTCGCATCAAAGTCAGCGGCTGCTTCAATTCGTGCGGACATCATCACGTGGCCGATATCGGTTTCTTTGGCAACAGTCGCCGCCGAGGCCAACGCACCGTGCCCCATTTCCAGGTTGTCCTCGGAGGCAAGTGGCAAGACAACGCCGGTGGTTTTGGCATCGCTATGGGCGCGATCCCTTCCAAACGTGTGCCCGACGTCCTGTTCACCTTGGCTCGACGTTACGCTGCCGAGCGCACGGAGGGCGAAACCTTCCAGCAGTGGGTCGCGCGCCGCGGACGAAGTGAGATCAGACGCATGCTCGAACCCTACATGGAAATCCCACCTTACGAGCAGGACCCCAGCCTTTATTCCGACTGGCGCGATCCGCGCGAATTCACCCTGGGTGATATCGGCGTGGGCGAGTGTGCCGGCGAAGTCGTGTCCCTGTTCTCCATGGAGATCGCCAGGGCCGAGGGAGAAGCCTTCGCGGCCGTGCTGGCCCTGGACGAGCACGACTACCGGCAGGCCGACGAGCGCGCCTATCGGGCCATGCTGCTGGCCGCCAAAGCGTTGGTACGCACGCAGAACCCCGATGTCGGCGACGATCCCGATACCATCGTCTGCGAATTCAAGACCCGTTTCTATGAGACACGTCTCTTCTTCGACCCCTTTGCCAGGGGCAAGTTTGCCGACTACCTGCTGGCGCGACATGCCCATCCGCCGGCGACTCCTGGCGAAGACCATGCCCGCCAGATCGTAGACCAGGCCAATCTCTTCATCGAAGCCGCGTACGCATGTGAAGCTCGGTTGGCGCCTCAGAGCCCCCGATCTCAATCCTCCCAGGAGTGAACCATGCTACCTCACCGCATCAGTGCCAAGCTCTTCTTCCGCCCTCCCATCTTCTGGGAGCCGGAGGAGTTCATCCTGCTCTTCCACCGCTGGATTAGGGAGACCGCCCTGCCTGGTCTGCCCATCGATGTGGCCGACTACACCCATGTCCATCACGGCCCCGGCGTGTTGCCAATCGGCTTTGAGGGCGACTACGCATTGGACTATCGGGATGGCCGGGCCGGGTTCCAGTACACCGGGAAACAGCGGGGCTGGCCG
>RFJM01000329.1 GCA_003694905.1 Caldilineae bacterium | reverse complement strand
GCAAGTGAAGTTGATTGCAAAATATTATAACTCGGTCACAGATATTCTTATATGATCTTTGTCACTGTATTAGCAGAATGTGAGAAATCTAAATGCCGGCAAATAGCGAACCGCCCCTGACGGCGCTGCCGAAAGGGGCGGTTCCTGGGTCAAACCAAGAAGGTTTGCAGTGATGGCTCAGGGATGCAGGATGGTGGGCATGTAGGTGAACGTGTAGTCGTTCACGGCATCGATGGCTGCATCCAGGATGTCCTGGGCGTAACCGAAGTTGTGGACACCACGGCTGCCGTCGCTGGCGACGAAGCTGTCGGCCGTCTTGGCAAACGCGGTGTTGTCATCGGAGACGCCACCGATGTTGAGCCGGGTAAGCCACATGCCTAGTTCATCCAGTTTACCCTGGATGGTGTTCTGGCGGGTGTCGATGATGCCCTGACCGGAAGCCTTGGGCCAGCTGTGGCAGGTGCTGCAGGCGTCGGGTTCGGACTCGGCGGCATTGCCGGGCAACACCGGCTTGAGCAGGTGGCTGGCAATATCGCCGGCCTTGATGGCGCCGTTGTCCCAGTTGAACCAGGTCGCGCTCTTGGCGGTGCGGGCGAAGTGGCAGCTGGAGCACACGGGCCCGCCGCCTTCGTCGACGGCCTGGAAGTGGCGGCTGGGGTTGGGTGCCACGTTGGGCATGCCGGTGCCTTCGAACATCTCCTGCATGGGATGATGGACGGTGTCACCGGGCTGGATGGGACGGGTGCCGCCGGAGGTGCCGTTGTGGCACTGGACGCAGAGTTCGTACTGGCGCATGCGCAGTTGCGAGGTGCCTTCGGCGCCGGCCTCATGGGTGGCGTGGCAGGTCACGCATTCGATGGTGTTCTGCGCCGTCTCCAGGGTGACGTTGCCGGGATCGCGGCGGTAGTCCTCGGAGTGGCAGGCCAGGCAGACCTCGGAACCATGGTCGCTGTTCTTGATGCTGTCCAGCGCCATTGCGTGCTTGCTGCGCTGCCATTCGGGGTATTGCTGGTGATGGCTCTTGGCGTGCCCGGGGTCGGTGGGATCGGCAGGGTTGTCATACCACCACTTGCTGGTGGCCGTGGTGGTGTCGAAGACGTCTTCGATATGCACGCTGCCGCCGGGTACGTAGCCTTCGGGCCAGCCGTACTGCCCGTCCTTGGTCTTGCCGCGGGTATGGCAGGCGCCGCAGATCTCAGAATCGAGGGAGCGCACGATCTGGGGGTTGTTCTGCTTGTCGGCGCTGAGCACGTGGGCCTGGCCGGGACCGTGGCACGATTCGCAGGTGATGCCGGGCTCGCTCCACTGCTTCAGGTTGACGTCGTAGCCCGTGGTGTGGCAGCCTGCGCAACCATCGCGGTAGTCACCGGCGTGGTTGTAGGCCACGAACTCCTGCGTGGCGATGTTCCACTGGAAGGGTAGGATCTCCCAGGTCCCGTCTTCGGCGATGTGGATATAGCGCTGCTTCCACTTGGGTCGGGCGCCGATGACCCAGTCCACGTCGTCCAGGGTATAGGTCGTGCCGTCCCACTCCACCGGCCAGTTGCCGACGATCTGGGCTTCGGCCTTGGGGCGTACCTTCCACGGATGCAACGTGTTCTGGTAGCTGGTGTAGTAGTCGCCGTGGCAGGCCGCGCAGGTGGCGGAACCGACGTAGGGCTTGCTGTAGACCTGGCCGCCCAGGGCTTCGATGCTGGCCTTGAGGATGGCCTTGGCATAGTAGTAGTTGTGGATGCCAAAGCTCCCTTCCTCGTGCACCATCTTGTAGCCGGTGAAGGCGGTCTTACAGGCGTCGGAAGCACCGTCGGCCGGTGCGCTGCCGTCGAAGTCACCACAGCCGGCGTCCGCACCCAGTTGCTTGAGTTGAGCCAACTCGCTGCGGATGGTGGCCTGGCGGTTGTCGATGAGTTTCTGCAGGCCCTCTTTGCTGGCGTTGGTATGGCAGCCGGTGCAGGAGTCGGGCTCCCCTTCTTTGGCATCGCCGGGCATGACCACCTTCATGCGATGGCTGGTGATATCGCCGGGGGTGGCCGACTTGGCCGTCTTGGGCATGTGGCAGCTGTTGCAGGTGGCGCCGCCATCGGCCCGGAAGTGCGGCGAAGGCATGTCCTCGATGCCGGGGAAGCCGATACCCTCGAACATCTCCTTCATAGGATGATGCACGTTGGTACCGGGGTCGAACTTACCGCTTTCCGGCAGGTGTCCGTTGTGGCATTCGGTACAGAGTTCGTAGGCCGGCTTCACCAGCTGGCTGCCTACCGTGCCGCTGGCATGGCTGAGATGGCAGGTCTGGCAGGTGACGCCGAACTGGGCAGTTTCTTTGGTGACGGTGGTGGGGTTCTCCCGGTAGTCTTGCGAATGACACTCCAGGCAGGAATCCTGGGTGAAGGGCAGGTTGCGGATGTTTTCCAGCGCGGTGCTGTGCCGCGAGGCCTGCCATTCGGGATACTGCTGGTGGTGACTCTTGGCATGGTAGGGGTCGTTGGCGTCGTCGGGGTTGTCGTACCACCATTTGGTGTCAGCCGTTGTTGTGTTGAACACATCTTCGATATGGACATTACCACCGGGCACGTACCCCTCGGGCCAGCTGAACTGGCCGTCCTTGGTCTTGCCGCGGGTATGGCAGGCACCGCAGACCTCGGCATCGGGCTTGGCGTAGATCTTCTTGTCGTTGGGATTCGCGAAACCGCCACTTGCGTGCTCCTGGCCGGGGCCGTGGCAGGCTTCACACTGGATACCCGGTTCCTTCCAGGTCTTGCTGGCCGGATCATAGCCCGTGGTGTGGCAGCCCGCGCAGCCATCGCGATAGTCGCCGGCGTGGCTGTAGGGAACCCATTCCTGCGTGGCGATGTTCCACTGGATGGGCAGGATTTCCCAGGTGCCGTCGTCGGCGATGCGAATATAGCGCTGCTTCCACTTGGGCTTGGCGCCGATCACCCAGTCGACATCGTCCAGGGTGTAGGTGACCCCGTTCATGGTCACGGGGAACTGCCCGACGATGGTGGCTTCCTCCTTGGGGCGGACCTTCCAGGGATGGAGGGTCTCCTGCAGAGAGTTGTAGATGTCGCCGTGGCAGTTCTTGCAGACGGACGAGCCGACGTAGCCTGCCTTGCCTTGGGTCGGGACTGCGCTGTCGCCGCCCACCATGGGATCGGCGGACGCCCCAACCGCGATGAGTAGGACAAGGACAAGACTCAGGAGAACCAATCTCAGTATGGATTTGCGATGGATCATTGGTTTCCTCCTCTAGCTGAACTGTAACTACAGCTCGTCATGCGGTCTTTAGTTGTCAATGGATTCGGCTCGATCACCTCCTTTTGTCGGTTCGGGTGCGAAGCCTGCAGAGGATGTGACCAACTGCATGTCAGATCCCCTGGAACGACTCCGCGTGGTGGATGTCTCGGTCGGTACGCTTATGATAGCAGACTGAGCACAAGTTTAATATGATCTTCGTCAGGTTAATAGAAAATTAAGGATCAGATTCACGTGAGTGTGTTCACCTATGCAATTGCAGGCCCGTTTCCGTTCCCGCCCGCATTTCCCAACCCGCCTCGCATGGCCTGCCGGCGGCCAGCCACAGGCTCCCCTGCGCCGGCAGGAAAATGATGCCCGAGATGGTGGCCGAGGATCTGCCCCGCCGAGGATGACGGCAGAGTGCCGCCGACCCTGCCCGGTGACTCGCCAGCAACGCCTTCACCCAACCGACATCGACCGAGCTGGCTGTGCTCAACCGCCGCACCACCCAGTCGTAGCGCGCCTGCGAATTACCTCGTTCTCCAGGTGGGTCGGTCTCAACCCAGACATCCCGCAGTCTCTCGCTCAGGAAGTGATTGGTGCGCACCACCCAGCCCTCCGGCTGCATCTCTATCACGGGATGCCGGTATGCGCTTTCGCACAGGCCGATACGGCCGGCACGGTCCACCAGCAGCAACGTCCCCCCACCCATGTGTCTGACCTCCCGCAGATAGGCGCAGGCGGCCGGCACCGAGTCAAAATGCGCCAGGATCTCCTGCATCAGGGCGAAGCGCGGGAGACCGGGACCGATGTCGCGCGATACGACATGCGTATCGGCCACCGCCAGCCCGCGCTCATTCATGCCGGAGCTGAAGACCCCTGCACTCCCGGCACTGCCCAGGTGGATGTAGCGATAACCGCGAGCCGGCCGGCTGTCGCCAAGTACCTGCAGGTCTTGGTGCTCCAGCCTGTAGTCTCGATTCTTGGCCAACAGAGCCCGGCCATCCGCCAGCAAGGGAGCGCTTACGGCCACACAGGTGCACCCCTCGCTACCGCCCGTTCCATCCTGCCCCGGCAACCCAAGGCGGTAACGGTAGTCCAACAGATAGGAGCTGAGCGCATAGCGCTGCATCCGCGCTGCCGGGACCCCAAGACCGGCCGCGATCCCGTGCAACATATCCCAAGTGGCTTGTCCCGCGCTCGCCAGAGCCTCGACCGCCTCGGCCAACACCGGACTGACGTCGTAAGGTAGCCGCTCCAGCTCTTGTTCCCGCGCGGCCACGGCCGCCAGCACTTGCCCCCGCAAGGCACGCACCCCAACCCCGTGCTGGTACCCCATCTCATAGGGGGTTCCGTGCAGGATCAGAGTCTTCACAGATGGGTGGGCTCAGGGAGTGACCTGGGCGGTAGCCTGGTCATGATGCAGCCAGCAGGCTACTTGCTGCCCGTCAATCGGCAGCAGCGGTGGTTTTTCCTCCTCGCAGATGCGCCCCACTTTGGCGAAGCAGCGCGGGTGGAAGGGACATCCCGCTGGCGGGTCGATGGGGCTGGGTACATCACCGCTGAGGATGATGCGTTCGCGGCGTTTCGCCTTGCTGACCACCGGCACCGCGGCCAGCAGGGCCTGGGTGTAGGGGTGCAATGGCCGGGCAAAGAGCTCGTCGGTCTTGCCCGTCTCCACGATGTGCCCCAGATACATGACGGCCACGCGATCGCTGATGTGATAGATGACACTCAGATCGTGCGCGATGAAAAGGTAGGTGAGCCGGTATTCCTCCTGCAGTTCCTCGAGCAGATTGATCACCTGGGCCTGGATGGAGACGTCCAGGCTGGAGACCGGTTCGTCGGCCACGATCAATTGCGGCCGCATGGCCAGGGCGCGAGCGATGCCGATGCGCTGGCGCTGGCCCCCGCTAAACTGATGGGGATACCGGTCGATGTGATGCGGGTTCAGCCCCACCCGCTCCAGCAGATATCGGGTCTCTTCTTCGATCTCGATGGCACTCCGCAGCCCGCTGGCCCGAAGTGGCACAGCGATGATGTCGCGTACCGTCTTGCGCGGGTTGAG
This sequence comes from Caldilineae bacterium, assembly GCA_003694905.1. Lineage (GTDB taxonomy): Bacteria > Chloroflexota > Anaerolineae > J102 > J102 > J102. Next base: position 3,736 of record RFJM01000329.1, on the reverse strand, counting down.
AGAAGAGTAGGGGTTTTGGAAGACGATCTGGGTGAGGCGATAGTAGGGCACACGCTCGCTGGTGCCATCTTCTCGTCTGCGCTCCACCTGATGGTTGACCACCGGCCGGTTCTGGAAGAGCAGCTGCCCGGCGGTGGGCTCGTGCAACAGGGTGAGGAGGCGGCCCAGCGTGGTCTTGCCGCAACCGCTTTCTCCCACCAGCCCCACCGTCTCGCCCGGCCAGATGGCGATGTCGACGCCATCGACAGCCTTCACCTGCTGGACCTTGCGGCCGGCCAACAGCCGCGCCAGCAGGCTGGGACGGATAGGGAAGTGTTTGACGAGGCCGCGTCCTTCGATGAGAGGAGGGCGGGTGTAGTCGATGTCCGGCATGGTTCAACCTTCGGGGAGGCGATAGTCGGAAAGGCGCAGGCAGCGGGCCCGGTGACCGCCGTTGCCGCCGGCAGGGCCGTCGGTACCGACGGGTTGCAGCCGGAAGAAGCCCTGATTGCAAACCTCCCGGGCGTACTCGCAGCGAGGGCTGAAAGCGCAACCCTGGGGCAAGGTAGCCAGATCGGGGACATTGCCCGGGATGGGTTCGATGGCGCGACGTTCACCCACGGTGGGGATGCAACGCAACAGGCCCATGGTGTAGGGATGCTGGGGATTCTCGATGACCTCGTCGGTGCTGCCGATCTCCACGATACGGCCGGCGTACATGACGGCCAGGTGGTCGCAGAACTCGGCCGCCAGCCCCAGGTCATGGGTGACCAGGATGATGGCGGTCCCATGCTCCTGATTGATGCGGCGCATGAGGTCGATGATCTGCGCCTGGATGGTCACATCGAGGGCGGTGGTGGGTTCGTCGGCCAGCAGGATCTTGGGACGGCAGGCCAGCCCGATGGCGATGAGGGCGCGTTGTTGCATGCCCCCGCTGAATTCGTGGGGATAGGCCTTGTAGCGGGCATCGGCGGCGGGAATCCCCACCTGTTCCATGACCTCGAGTACCCGTTTCTTCTCGCGCGCCTTGCGGCCGCGGTCGAAGGGCCAGGGGGGGCCGGGCATCATGTTATGCAGGCGCAGCGACTCCCGGATCTGTTCGCCCACCAGGAAGGCGGGGTTGAGCGTGCTTAGCGGATCCTGGAAGATCATGGCGATATCCTTACCGCGGATTCGCCGCATCTCCCGACCCGAGAGACGGGTGATATCCCGGCCTTCCAGCAGGATCCGACCGCCGGCGATGCGTCCCGGCCGGGAGATGAGACCCAGGATGGAGAGCAGGACGGTGCTCTTGCCACAGCCCGATTCTCCCACCAGGCCCAGGATCTGCCCTTTGCGTAATGTAAGATTGACCCCGTCCACCGCCCGTACTTCGCCGCGGCGCGTGGGAAAGACGGTGGTCAGGTTGCGGAGTTCCAGCAAGGGAGGTGATGGGTCAGTCATGATAGGCTACATACGGATGACAGGGCGGGCCCAAGGGGGATGACGGGATCACTCTATCCTGAGGCGCGGGTCCAGGATGTCTCGCAGGCCTTCGCCGAAGAGGTTGATGGCCAGAACCAGGATGACGATGGCCAGACCGGGTACGGTAGAGACCCACCAGGCATTGATAAGAAAGTTGCGCCCCTCCGCGACCATGCTGCCCCAGGCGGGAGTGGGGGGCTGGATGCCCAGACCCAAGAAGCTGAGACTGGCCTCGGTGACGATGAGGAAGCCCATGCGCAGGGTAGCCAGGACGAAAGTGGACTGGATGATGTTGGGCAGGATCTCCCGCAGGATGATCTGCCAGTGTTGCTGGCCCGTAACCCGTGCTGCTTCGACGTATTCCTTGGTCTTTTCGCTCATCACCTCGCCCCGGGCCAGGCGGAAGAATTCCACCCAGCCTTTGAAGGTGAGGGCCATGATCAGGTTGGTGAAACCGGGTCCCATAAAGGCCATGACACCAATGGCGAAGATCAGGAAGGGAAAGGCCATGAGCAGGTCGGCAAAGCGGGAGAGGATGCTATCCAGCCGCCCGCGGAAATAACCTGCCAGCGAGCCGAGGGTGAGCCCCACCAGGACCGATATCCCCACCGAGAGGAGCCCCACTGCCAGAGAGACACGCGCGCCGTAGACGATGCGGGTGTAGATATCGCGGCCCTGGCCGTCGGTGCCCAGGGGATAGCTCCATGACCCTTCTGCCTCCCAGGCGGGCGGCACCAGGCGCTGGCGCAGGCTGCCCCGCTCGGGGTCGTGGATGGTGATCTGGGGAGCGAAGATGGCGGCCAGGATATAGATGATGATCACCACTCCGGCGATGAGGGCCACGGGGTGTCTGCGCAGGTCGCTCCAGAACTGGGCCAGGTTCTGCTGCCACACGCGCAGGCGGATTCCCAGCAGATAGCGCCAGGTCGGTTGCGTGCGGGCTTGGGTGGAGGATGTCATGGTTTACAGCTCGATCTTGGGATTCAGATAGGTGTAGAGGATGTCCACCACCAGGCTGGCGGCCACAAAGGTGAAGGCGTAGACCATGACGGCGCCCTGCACCAGGGGGAAATCGCGATTGAAGATCGCTTCCACCACCAGGCGTCCCAGACCCGGCCAGCCGAAGACGGTTTCCACGATCATGTTCCCGCCCAAGAGCACCCCGACCTGCAGGCCGACCACGGTCACGGTGGGGATGAGCGCGTTGCGCAGAGCGTGTACCAGCACCACGCGCGGTTCGCCCGCGCCCTTAGCGCGGGCCAAGCGGATGTAATCACTGCGTAAGATCTCCAGCAGGCTCGAGCGCAACACCCGGGCGACGATGGCCGCCACCGCCGCGCCCAGGCTGATGGAGGGGAGGATCAGATGCTTGAGGCTGCTGACAAGAGCGGTGCGGTTGCCGGTGAGGATGCTGTCCAGGACATAGAGGCCCGTGACCTCCTGCAGGTTGGCGTCGTAGTCGATGCGCCCCTGCACCGGCAGCCATTTCAGATTCACCGAGAAGATCAGGATAAGGATGATACCCAACCAGAAGGCGGGCATGGAGATGCCCAGAAAAGCGCCGCCCATACTCAACCGGTCGAGCAGGGAGTTCTGGCGCACGGCCGAGAGAATGCCCACGGGGAAAGCGATGAGCAGACCGAAGAGTAAGGCGCCAAAGGCAAGCTCGATGGTCGCGGGCAGGCGTTCGCCGATGAGCTTGGCCACCGGCTGCTGTTTGCTAAAGGAGTTGCCCAGATCGCCGCGGGCCAGGTCTGCCAGGAAGAGCCCGAGCTGAACATGGATGGGCTTGTCGAGATTGAATTCGCTGCGCAAGCGCTCGATCTCTCCTTCGGATACCGCGCCACCCTGACCCATCATGATGTCGACGGGATCGCCGGGGGTGAGGCGCATGAACACGAAGACGATGATGGCCACGCCCAACATGATGGGGATGGCGGCGAGCAAGCGTTCGACCACCTTGACGAGACGCATGGGCGAACTCCTTTCAGGGAGATGATGGCAGGGTGTGGAGATTATGGTCTCCTGCACCCTGCCATCCTGTCAAGTCTTATTGGAGGCAGACGTCGTGCAGATTGATGCGGCTATCCGAGGCGGGCTCCCAGTTCTGGACGCGTTCCGAAGCAGCCTCGGCAACCTCGGGCAGGACCAGGAAGACGGCCGGGACCTCTTCGTAGATGATCTGTTGGGCTTCGTAGTAGATCTCGCGACGTTTTTCGGGGTCTGGTTCCGTCTCACCGGCCTTGATCAATTCGTCCACCCGCGGGTTGCTGTAGGTGGAGAAATTGCCACG
>RFJM01000037.1 GCA_003694905.1 Caldilineae bacterium | reverse complement strand
CTCCTCTCCGGCGCGATCATCCCGGCGGCGCGCTCTCCGTCGCTGCCGATCTTCCCTCGAGCCAGGGGCTTGTGCTATGCTGGGCCCGCCATGAATGAACACACTTTTCAGGTTCTTGAATACCACAAGATCCTGCATCGTCTCGCCGCCTATTGCAGCTTCGAGCCGAGCAAGGAACTCGCGCGCGACTGGCGCCCGACAACCGATCTGGGTGAGGCCCGCCTGTGGCAGCAGGAAACCGCCGAGGCTCGTGCCCTCCTCTCGCAGCAGCCCGACCTCCATCTGGGCGGCGTACAAGATCTCCGCCCCCTGTTGGACCAGGCCGAGCGGGGCGGCACCCTCGCGCCCGTGGACTTGCTGGCCGTGCGTTCGACCATCCTGCGGGCGCGGCGGCTGCGGCAGATCCTGCTGGCAGCGGCCGACAGGTTCCCTGCCCTGGCCGAGTGGGGCGAACGCATCCAGGACCTGGAGCACCTGGCCGCCGAGATCGGTCGCGCCATCAGCGAGCGCGGCGAGGTCATGGATAGCGCCAGCCCCCGCCTCGCCCATCTGCGCGCCGAGGTTCGTATCCTCCAGGACCGGCTGCAAGCGCGCATCCAACGCATTGCTACCAACCCCGAGAACGCCCCGTTCCTGCAAGAAGCCATCGTCACCCAGAGACAGGGTCGCTACGTGGTCCCTGTCCGCGCCGAGTTCAAAGGCCGCATCCCCGGCATCGTGCACGATCAGTCGGGCAGCGGCGCCACCCTGTTCGTCGAGCCCTTCAGCGTCGTAGACCTGAACAACGAGTGGCGACAGCGGCAGATGGAAGAGCAGGAAGAGGTCAACCGCATTCTCCGCCAGTTGAGCGACCTGGTGGCAGAAGAAAGCCTGTATCTGCGCACAAGCCTGGAAGCACTGGCCGGCCTGGATTTCATCCTGGCCCGGGCGCACTTTGCCAATGACCTGGATGCCACCGAACCCGAGCTCCTAGGCTTCCAGCGAGGGCCTCAGTTCAGGCCGGAGCAACACCCCGGCGTGGTCCTCGATCTCAAACAGGCGCGGCATCCCTTGCTCGATCCCGCGACGGTGGTACCCATCGACTTCCACTTCGGCGATGACTACTTCATCATCGTCATCACCGGCCCCAACACCGGTGGCAAGACGGTTAGCCTCAAGACCGCCGGCCTGCTGACCTTGATGGCACAATCGGGCATGGCCATTCCGGCTGCGAGTGGCTCCCGTCTCACTCTGTTCGAGAAGGTGTTCGCCGATATCGGCGATGAGCAAAGCATCGAGCAGAGCCTAAGCACCTTCTCTTCCCACATGACCAACATCGTCGGCATCCTGGCCGAGGCCACGCCCCATAGCCTGGTCTTGCTGGATGAGTTAGGTGCCGGCACGGACCCGGAAGAAGGCTCGGCGCTGGCCCGAGCCCTCCTCGGCCATCTCCGGGATAGCGGCATCCCCGCCGCCGCCACCACGCACTATTCGGAAGTCAAGCTCTACGCGCACAATACCGCCGGCATCGTCAATGCCTCGGTTGAATTCGACCTGGAAACCCTCAGCCCCACCTATGAACTGACCATCGGCCTGCCCGGTCGCTCCAACGCCCTGGCCATTGCCCGCCGCCTGGGACTTCCCCGTTCCATCGCCGATGCGGCCGAAGGCATGGTCCATCCGGAGAGCCTGGCTGCCGATGCGCTCCTGGCCGAAATACGCGAGGCGCGCAATGCCACCCGCCAGGCCCAGCAGCGTGCCGAAGCTCTGGAGCGCATGGCTGCAGCGCGCGAAGCCGAACTCCGGGCACAGTTGGCCAAGATCGAGGAGGCCCGCCGAGCGGTATTGAACGAGGCCCGCGCCGAGGCTCAGGCCGAACTGGAGGCGATCCGGGCGGAAATCGCCCGCCTGCGCACCCGTCTGGCACGAGATGTCGGCAGCCAACACGAGCGTTTTCTGGCCGATGCCGAGAAGGCACTGCGCGCAAGACAGCAGGCCGAACAGGCCCTGCCCGAAAAAGTGCTGGAGGAAACATCTGCTCGTGCGCAGGGCCCCATCCGCGTTGGAGATACGGTGTGGGTACACAGCCTCCATGCCAGCGGCACCGTCCACCAGATCCTGAGCGAGTCGGAGGTGGAGGTCCAGGTGGGAGCCTTCCGCCTCAAGGTCCCCCTCAGCGGCGTAGAACTGCGGGAACGAGCCCCTGTCCGGGAGGATATCGAGCGCGACCACCCCGTTCTCTCCGGCATGCACCCCTCGCCGGGAATCGAGCTGGACCTGCGCGGCATGCGGGTGGAAGAGGCGCTGCAGGCGCTGGAAGACTACCTGGACGCGGCCTATCTCGCCGACCTGCCCTGGGTGCGGATCATCCACGGCAAGGGGACGGGCGCTCTGCGGCAGGTGGTACGGGATACTTTGCGCAACCATGCGGTCGTCTCGCGCTTCCGCGCAGGCGAGGAAGGCGAAGGCGGCGAAGGGGTGACCATCGCCTACTTTGTCGCCAGGTGAGAGGGCACGGGGGCGGAAATCCGGTCGCGCCTTGGTTCGGCGTGACACGGCTCTGTTTCGTCCAGCCCTGCCCGAGAAGCTGAAACCTCGGCCGCCTGTCTCGTTGGCCGGGGCCGCAGATGCGGGAGCGCTCCCCCGCACCCGCCTTGCAGAGAGGGCCCCTTACCAGCCCGGCGCACCGGCTTGCCCCCGTTTCGAAGCGCATCCCAACCCGGACGTCGATGTGGTGATTTGACGCCATTTGTGTTATAATATGCACATAGATCGATTGCGCCCCTCCATTATCAAACGTTTTCCTCGAAGTGCTCGCCGATGGTCATCGTCCTCTCGTGGGGCGAAACCACCATCGGCTTTTTTTTGTTCAGCAGCCCGTAAGCAGCCAACCGTGAACGCTCAGCCGTCTCAAGCCGATTGGCTGGTTCAGACCAAGCTGCATCCACCCTTGATACGCGGGGATGTGATTCTGCGTTCGCGGCTACTGGCCGTACTGGGCGAGGCCGTGGCGTCTCATCCCTTCACGTTGGTTTCGGCGCCGGCGGGCTACGGCAAGACGACATTGCTGGCACATTTCGTGGAGCGGATTGAGCAGTCTGGCTGCGGCATCGGGCGTGATGCCGTAGCCTGGCTGACTCTGGACGAAGAGGACAACGATCCGGTGCGTTTCTTGTTGGGATTGGTCGCCGCCTTGCAGCGCTTGCACCCCGATTGCGGGACAACAGCGCTGGCACTTCTCTCCGCGCTTTCCAACCCTGCGGCCGCCGCGCGCCGCATCACAGCCGCCCTCATCAACGATATCTTGGAAACCCTGACCGATCCATTTCTACTGATTTTGGATGACCTGCATCGCATTAGCGAATCGGCCGTCTTTGTGATCCTTACCTACTTGCTGGAACATTCGCCGCCCACTGCGCATCTGGTCGCGGCAACCCGCGTGGCACCGCCTCTGTCGCTGGCGCGGCTGCGCGCCCAGGGCCGGGCGGCCGAGCTGAGTCTTGCCCAACTGCGCTTCACCCTGGAGGAGACAGACCGGTTCCTCAACGACGAGTGGCGGCTTAATCTCTCGTGCTCGGACCTGGCGCGCTTGCAAGAGCGCACCGAGGGCTGGGCTGTGGGCCTGCGGCTGCTGGCCAACTCGCTAAAACGCCTGCCTTCATCCGATGCTCGCACGGTCTTCATCGACGCTCTGAGCCGCAGCAATCGCTACATTTTCGAGTACCTGGCGGAAGAAGTGCTGGCGCAGCAGACGCCACAGCTGCAGCGTTTCCTTCTTGAGACTTCGATCCTGTCCGAACTGACACCTCCCCTTTGCCAGGCCGTGACAGGACGGGAGGACGCAGCCGCGGTTTTAGACGAGCTCTATCGCCGCAATCTCTTCCTGGTGGCGTTGGACAAGAGCGCAAGGAGGGCCGACGAAGCAGCATATTGGCCGTCGTATCGCTATCATGCGCTGTTCGCGACCTTCCTGCAGGAGCAATTGCGCCGTGACATGCCCGCGCGACTGACCGAGTTGCATCGCCGAGCTGCTCAGGCGCAGACAGACCCCGACCGGGCCATCAAACACTATCTGGCCGCCGAGATGTGGGAGCAGGCCGCGCAGATTCTGGATAGGGAGGGCCGCGGCTGGCAACAGCAAGGCCTGTTGGACACGCTCATCGCCCGTATTCATGCCTTGCCGCCAAACATCCGTGCCGCGCATCCTCGCCTGCTTCATCTACTCGGGACCTGCGCCTGGGAAAAAGGGGATTTGAGCAGCGCGCAGACCCTTTTGCGCGAGGCGCTGCAAGGTTTCAAGGCGGCCGGTGACGAGGTACAACAGGGTGAAGTGCTGGCAGACCTGGCAAACTGTGCTTTTATGCAGGCCGATTATGCGCGAAGTGGCGACCTGTTCGACCGTGCACTCGGTCATCCCCTTCCCCCTCACAGCCGGATGCAGGCATTGTTAGGACGCATCGGACTGAAGATTGTGTACAAAGATTGGGATGCCGCGCTGGCCGATATGGAAGAAGTTGGAGCCTGGGTAGAATCCTCGGCCGATCCCGATCTGCTCTACACGCTGGTAACGCACCTAAGTCCGGTTTACTTCTTCCTGCCGGGCGGCCCGAGGTATATGGAGCGTATTTGTCGCCGGGCGCGGTCGTATTTCGGCGATCAGATCAGCCCTGTGCGTGTCTTTATCGAGGAATATGCCGCTCTGCTTCACCTGTGGCGGGGCGAATTCCCTCAGGCGGTCGAGGTGGGAGAGCGGGCGCTGGCCATTCGCAAACGGCTGGGTGGAGCCTGCCCGTTCATCGGCATCGATATGGCCGCAGTCATCATCGACGCCCATGTGGGCATGGGCAACTATGCGGCGGCAGAATCCTACTTTGAGCCGATGTTGGCCGGTTTGCAACAATCGCCTCTGGCCGAGGGCATGATGGCGGGCTTTCTCTTCGAGATGGGACGAGTATATTGGTTGCAGGGTCGCTTGAAGGAGGCGCGAGCGGTGTACGCGCAGATGTGCGCGGCCGAAAATCCGCGTGAGTGGCCTATGGCCGCCGGCTTCCGTGCCAAGCTGCGGGGGATGCTGGCCATGAGCGAGGGTCGCTACGAAGAAGCGGAACAGGCTTTCCGACAGGCGCTGGACATCGAGCTGGAGGAGGGGGTCTCTCGCGTATGGGGCAGCGTGCAGGTGCTGTTGGCGCGGCTGCTGATGCTGCGCGGTCACTCCGACAAAGCGCTGGCCGTGGTGGAACCGCTGTTGGCCGAGAGCGAAACGCGTGGGGTGCTCAGTATGGTGTTGCTGAACGGTACGGCGGCCGTTCCGGTGCTGCAATTGGCCGTCCGAGAAGGAGTCCACCCCACGTTCGCGGCGCGTCTCCTGGATATTCTTGGGGCGGGTGCGGCACAGCGACCACTACGCGTGCCCCAAACCGGCGAAACCCTCACCCCGCGTGAGGTCGAGGTGCTGCGATTGCTGGCCTCTGGCGCGAGCAATCGCGAGATCGCGGCCAGGCTGGTCATCAGCCTGGGCACGGTCAAGAGTCACGTCCACCGCATTTTTGGGAAGATGGACGTCAGCTCGCGTACAGAGGCAGCCGCGCGGGCGCGTGAACTGGGACTGGTGTGAACGCGAGAGCGCCCTTGTAAACCCCCAAATCAACCCCCTTGTAAACCTATTTCGAGCTTTTGATAGACGACGGCCGGGGGTATTCCGGGCTAAACTCGAGCTAGAACCTGTTCGGGTTCGGTTTTCCGGTACACCCATCCTGCGTTACTCCCAGAAGGAGGTCAGCCGATGCGCCGTCGTTGCATGCCATTTCCTGTTGTCGCCGCCTTGATGTTGATGTGTCTGATCTTGGTGGCATGTCAGCCCATGCTGCTGACGCCTGCTGTCTCCCCCACGCCCAATCCGGCCGTGCAGAACAAAGCTATTGCCCGCCGCGTGTTGGAAGAAGCGGCCAATCAGCGCAACCTCGATCTCCTGGACGAACTTCTGGCCGCGGACTACGTGCTGCACGATCCTTCCAATCCCATGGTCCAGGATCGGGAAACTTACAAGCAGTTCCTGGGCGGGCATTTCACTGCCTTTCCCGATGCCAAATGGACCATCGACGACTTGGTCGCGGAAGGTGATCGGGTCGTCGTGCGCTGGACCTTGAGCGGCACGCATGAAGGTCCGCTGATGGGCATTCCGCCCACCAACAAGAGCTTTGCCATGAGCGGCATCAGCATCTATCGCCTGGCCGACGGCAAGATCGCGGAAGAATGGGCCGTGGCCGATGTCATGGGCTTCATGCAACAATTGGGTCTTCTCCCTGCGCCGGGTGGACCCCCGCCACCCGCGGGCGGTGGGTAATGGCGGCGCGGCCCGGGCCGCCGCGCTGTACTGAAATCAGGACACGGATGAACACAGGAAAACACAGGTAGAGCTTTAGAACACCGGAGTCCGGTGGCCGTGTGAATCCGTGTCCGCAATTTCATCCGTACCGGCGAACCATCGTTCATGAAGCCTCGTGGACAGATAATTCATGCTGAACGAACTGCGCGAACGGATGGCGGCCTATCTGGCCATGCATCGGGTCGGCGTGCTCAGCGTCGCGGGCAGCGAGGGCGTGCAAGCCTTGCCGGTGCGCTACCGGAGCCGCGGTCTGGAAGTGGAATGTCTGGTTCCCCGCTGGGCCGACGCGGCCTATTGGCTGGAGGCGGCGCCGGCCGCGCTGTTGATCATCGAAAGCTGTCATGCGGCCGGGCTGCGCTGGCTGGCCTATTGGGGCGCGGCCCGGCCTGTGGACGCGCCGGACTGGGCCGCGTTGTTGCCGAACTGGCGCCTCGCGACCCCGCCCGACCATATCTATCGGGTCTTTCGCGTCACCCCCCGGCGCATCGACCTGTTCGACGAAAGCAAAGGATGGGGCGAGCGGGAGACGCTGGAGCCGTAAAGGAGGAGTAGGATGGTCCCCCTGAAGAGGCGTTTCTATTTCGGATTTCGCTGGGGCTGCATCGTTGTCATTCTGTTTCTCGTTGCGTTCTTGCTCGCGATCACGCCCGCGTTGGGCTGGGAGCGGAGCGACGTCTCTGCATCCGGCCGGGAGATGAGCGCGCCGCCACGCGCGCCTGAGCATCAGGACCAGGCGTTAGTTCCGCTCGCGCCCAACAACGTGGTGCATTGGAAGGATCCCGTCAGCGGCAACTGGAGCGACCCCACCAAGTGGGACACGGGCAGCGTGCCCACCTCATCCGACAACGTGTTCATTACTGTGGCCGGCTCCTATGCCGTCACGCTGGACGTGAATGCCGAGGTCAACAGCCTGACCCTGGGCGGGTCCAGCGGCGCTCAGACCCTTTCCATCGGCGGACCCACCCTGACCCTGAACGGCGCCAGCACGGTCAACGTCAATGGCGTGGTGAACCTCAGCGGTGGCACGCTGACCGGCAGCGGCGACCTGACCGTGAACGGGACTTTCAACTGGAGCGGAGGGACCATCAGCGGTAGTGGCGTGCTCACGGTGACCGGTCCCCTGAACATCAGCGGCAACGCCGACAAGCACCTGTCAGGGACGCTGAACAACCAGGGGACGGCGACGTGGACAGGGGCGGGAAGAATCCTCTTCAACTCCAAGAACGTCTTCAACAATCAGGCCGGCGCCACCTTCGACATCCAGACCGACAGTTCGGCAAGTTACTTCTATGGCTCGCCCGGCAGTTTCAACAATGCGGGCACGGTGACCAAGAGCGCAGGCAGCGGCACGACCCTTTTCTATGCGGTGGACTTCAACAACAGCGGCGCGGTGAACGTGAACAGCGGCACGCTGAAGTTGGCCGGAGGAGGTTCTGACACGGGCGATTTCACCATCGCCGCGGGGAGCGTGTTGCAGTTCGCGGGTGGGACCCACTCTTTAGATGGGGTCGCGTTCGGCGGTGCTGGCACGGTGGAGATCACCTCGGGCACGGTGAACACCACGGGTGGCGGGGCCACGGTGAGCGGGAGCGCGACGTTGGACCTGTCGGGCGGCACGCTGGGCGGCGATGGCCCCATGACCGTGAACGGGACCTTCAACTGGAGTGGGGGGACCGTCAGCGGCAGCGGCGCCTTCACGGTCAACAGCCCCCTCAACATCAGCGGCAGCAATGCCAAGTACCTGTCGGGGCGGACTCTGAGCAATGGGGGAACCGCCACGTGGACGGGGACGGGGTACATCTACCTCAACAGCGGTGCGGTATTCGACAACCAGGCCGGGGCCACGTTCGACATCCAGACCGACAGCTGGGTGGATTGGAGCGTCGGCGACATCGGTCATTTCAACAACGCGGGCACGGTGACCAAGAGCGCAGGCAGCGGCGTGGCCGGTTTCGATGTGGCCTTCAACAACAGCAGCGCGGTGAACGTGAACAGCGGCACGCTGAAGCTGAGGAAGGGAGGCTCTGACACGGGCGATTTCACCAT
>RFJM01000328.1 GCA_003694905.1 Caldilineae bacterium | reverse complement strand
CGACGAGCCCAGTACCCGACAGATGATCCTCTCCGGCATGGGCGACGTGCACATCACCATCGCGGTCAACCGCCTGCAGAGCAAGTTCGGCGTGAATGTCAAGACCGATGTGCCCAAGGTCCCCTACCGTGAGACCGTCTCCCGCACGGCCACGGCGGCCTACCGGCACAAGAAGCAAACCGGTGGCGCCGGACAGTTCGCCGAAGTACACATGCGCGTGGAACCGGGTGAACCGGGTTCGGACCTGGAGTACACCTGGGAAGTCTTCGGTGGCGCCATCTCCTCCAGCTTCATGCCTTCCATCGAAAAGGGCATCCGGCAGGTGATGGAGAGCGGTGTCATGGCCGGTTATCCGGTGGTGGATGTGAAGGTCGCCGTATACGACGGGAAGGAGCATCCGGTCGATTCGAAGGACATCGCTTTCCAGATCGCGGGCCGCGAGGCGTTCAAGAAAGCCTTCCTCGAGGCTGGCCCCGTTTTCCTGGAACCCATCTATAAGCTCGAGGTGACCGTACCCGAGAGTTATATGGGCGATATCCTGGGCGATCTGAACACGCGGCGGGCTCGCGTGCAGGGGATGGACACGGTGCGGGGCAAGAGCGTGATCACGGCCGAGGTCCCCTACGCGGAGCTGTTGCGCTACGCCAATGACCTGCGCTCGATGACGCAGGGTCGCGGCATCTACTCCATCGAATTCCTGCGTTACGAGCCGGTACCCCAGCATTTGGCCCAGGGCATCATCGAAGAGGCCCAGCGCGAGAAGGAAGAGGAGAGCTGAGCCGGTTCGGTGCCGCTCCCAAAACAGGCAAAGACAGCGCCAGGTCGGCTACCTGGCGCTGTTTGTTTTTGGGCAGGGGACTGGAGGAGCCCCCGGCGGCCGTTGCCGCCAAGCGCACGAGTTGGAGGGGAAAAGCCCCTGACAGCCGGGCCGGGGAAACGGCGGCGCGGCCCTCACCGGAGCTTCTAGCGCCCCACCAGTTCTTCCAGGGCTTCGACCAGTGCGTCCACCTCTTCCTCGGTATTCCAGAAACCGGTGGAAAGCCGCAGGCAGTTCATGTGAGGGATGCGACGGATACGGATGCCCCGCGCCGCAAGACCGGCATCAACCTGGGCCACATCCACGCCCTCGGGCAGGTAGAAGTGGAGAAGGCCGGCCGCCTGCGGCGGGGTAAAGATGCTCAGGTGAGGATTCGCGCTCAGTCGCTCGCGAGCATACTCACGCAGCCTTTCCATCCGGGCGAAGATCCATTCCCACCCGACCTTCTCTTCCAGCCAGGCAAGACTGGCCAGCATGCCGCTCACCGCCGGATGATAGATGGAACTGGCCTCATAGCGCCGCGCGTCGGGTGCCAGCACCAGGCGCCCGAAACAGTCCCAGGCAGGTTTGGCCCTCTCGTCCAGAGCGTAGTAGCCCGTATAGGTGGGCGAAAGATGGTCCCAGCGCTCGCGCCGCACATACAGTGCGCCGATCCCCTCCGGGCCGCAGAGCCATTTCTGGCCGGGCACGGCATAGTAGTCCACACCGCTTTCTGCCAGCGCCAGAGGGGTTGCTCCGGCACTCTGCGCGCCATCCACCGCCACCTGGCACCCCCTGGCATGGGCCGCTTCCACCACCTGGGCCAGCGGCACCAGCACACCGTTTGCCCAGGAAACGTGCGAGATGATCAGCAGCCGGCTGCGCGGTCCCAGCTCATCCGCCACCACATTGGGCATATCGTCGGCCGGCAAATCCAGCAGCCGCAAGGTCCGCAGTTTCAGGCCGAACTTGCGCGCGGCCAGCACCGCGGGCATCACGCCGCCCTCGTGCTCGAGATCGGTGACCACGATCTCGTCACCGGCGGTCCACGGCTGCCCCCAGATCGCCGTATTCAGCCCATCGGTGGTGTTGTGGCTGAGGGCAATTTCCTCGGGCCGCACACCCATCAGCCGGCCAAAAGCAGCACGCAGCCGCGCCATCTTCGGCCAGAGCTCCTGCTCGTAGACCTCGAAACGAATACGGCCCCAGTCGGCCTCATCCTGGGCCTGGAGGGCCATGGCCTCGATGGCCGGCCGCGGCAGCGGGCCACAGGTACCCGTGTTCAGATAGATATAGCGATGGATGGCGGGCAGGTCTGCCCGCACGCTCTGCAAATGTCCGTTGCTCGTCATGCGATTACCCGCGAGAATGGATGAGAATTGAAGTTGGGGTTGGGATACCGGCCCGGGGGTTGTGTTCGCCTGTGATACATCCCTAACGTTGCACCTCCCCCAACAGCCAGCGGTGATGGGCCCAGATGGCCTTGAGTTGCCAGGGCAGCCGCGCCCGGTCGAGCCAGGCGTAACGCATGACCCGGTCGCGCAGGTCGGGTTGCCGGCCGGTGTAATAGGCCATGGTGCTCCAGCTCCAGTTCTCGCCCGTGAACTGCCGTTCCAGCCTCTTACTACGGATGCCCAGCCGCTTCAGGACTTCGCCGGCAGGCATTACGGTGTCGGGCCAAGGGGGCACATCCAGCACCCCCGTTGTCAGAATGCGCACGCCGGCCCCTTCCAGGGTGCGCCTGATGCGGCCGAGATTCACCCAGCGCTCGTCGACGGTGGGGAAGAACTCTCGGTCGAGGATCAGCTTTCGCAGCCAATAGCCCACTTGCAGGTTGTTTGGCATGGCCACGAATACCAGATGCCGGCTTACCCGCGCCAGCTCGCGCAAAAGCGCCGCGGCATCGGGCAGGTACCAGAGCGCAGCCCAGTTCCAGGCCAGGTCGACGCTGTTGTCGGGCAGGGGCAGGGCGCCCCATTGGTCGGGATCGATGGTAAGGATGTCGGGGTGAGCCTGCAGCTCGTTCCAGATACGTCGGACTGCCTCCGCTCGCTCGGCCATGTCATCAACCAGTATCACGCGGCAGCCCGCCCGAGCCAGGGGAATGCTGTTGATGCCGGTGACGCCGGCCATGCCGTAGATGGGGGCTTCCAGCACGGTACGCAGATCTGCCTGCTGTTTCAGATCCAGCAGGAAGTCGTTGAGGATAAAGCGCTCGTAGACGAGTCCCAGTCCTTCATCATAGTTGTTCAGGTATGGCTCCCAGATGTGGCGCTGGGCGTATCCGGTGGGTTGGGGCATGATCTGTAGGTGTGGGCTTGAGGTATGGGTGGCGCAGACGGCAGGACCGAGGTGGCGTCTTGGCAATGCCACCAATCCTAGCATAAACCGGGGAAGGGAGTATAATGGGCGCGACCACGTTGTTCCAACCGTCCCCGCTCCAACAAAGCCGCCACTTCCTCATGTCTGTCTACGCCAAGATCATCCACAACGGTCGTATCATTGCCAGAGAAGACGCTACCATGCCGGTCTACACGCCGGCGCTGGTCGGCGCGCTCGGGGTCTACGAGACCATCCTGGTGAAGGGTGGCAAGTATGTCGCCCTGCGCGAACACATCGAGCGCTTCTATGCTTCCGCCGCGGGCGCGGCGCTCTCGCTCGCGGTCTCGCCGGAAACATTGAAGCACTGGTGCTATCTGGTCGTGGCGGCCAACCGGCAGGATGGTCTGGTGAGGTTGCTGGCGCTGGATCTGGGCCGCGCCCACGCGGACATTTTCCTGTATCAGATGTCGTATCGGGGCTTTACCCAGGAGGACTACGACCGGGGTGTGCCGGTGATCCTCTATCACGGCGAGCGGGCACTCCCGCCGGTGAAATCCTTCAATACTTTGGTGCCCGGGCTTGCGCGCAAGGCAGCCGCGGCAGCGGGGGTACACGATGCTTTGCTGGTCGACCGTGACGGCAACATCACCGAGGGCTCGAATTGCAATGTGTTCGCCGTCGTCGATGGCGTGCTGACCGCGGCGCCCGAAGGCGTGATCCTGGAAGGCACGGTCATGCGCCGCGTGATGATGCTGGCGCAGGAGCTGGACATTCCGCTGGCACGCCGGGCATTGCCCCTGGCCGAACTGGAGCACTGGCAGGAAGCCTTCCTGACTTCGACCCGGCGCGGGGTATTGCCCATCAACCGCGTGGGGGACCGTCCGTTGGCGGCCCCTGGCCCCGTCACCCGGCGCCTGCTGGACGCCTATCGGCGATGGGAAGCAGCGGCCCTGGCGGGTGAGCCGGCCGCGGTCGATGCTGTCTGAAGCCCGTGTCTCATGCTGGAGGAGTGAAGAAGATGTCGTACCTGGAAACCATCAAGGCTCATCTAAGCGAGCCTGAGCAATTAGAACTACTGTACCGCCGAGCCGTCGCGGACGGCCAGGAAGAGGCTTTCCGCGCGGCCGTTTCCGCCGTCTACCAGGAGCAGCCTGAGGAGATCCTGGTCGCGGCCTGGCACTATCGCTTTGTCTATACGGTGGCCGAAAAGGCCGCCGGTTGGGCCGTAGCCTGGGGGTGGGCCATCCTGGTGGCCGTCCTCAACGGCCTGGTCTTGTGGCTGATTTCGGACACCGAGCGCCTGGGCCCGCGGCTGGTAGACCATACCGGCAAACCCGATACGTTTCCCTATATCCCGCTCATTATCTTGGTCTGGGCTCCTATCAGTGCCGTCGCGGTAATGCTCTACCTCATGCTGGCCGGGGAAAGGCGCTCCTGGCCGCGGCTGGTCGGGGTGACCGGGGCGTTGGCAGTGGTATCGGCCTACGCCCTGCTGCTGTTTGAACAGAGCGGCCCTCTCGTCTTTCAGCAGCAATACCTCACGCTGGTTACGTTTCATCTGCCGCTGATGGCCTGGGCAGGAGTCGGCGTCTATCTTCTGTTCCGGCGCCGCGACGCAGAAAACCGATTTGCTTTCCTCATCAAATCTCTGGAAGTGTTTATCATGGCCGGCCTGGCCGTCTCCGCCGGCGGTGTCTTTGTGGGGATCACCTTTGGACTGTTCGATGCACTCGGTATCGAGCTGCCCAAGCTGGTCATGCGCCTGCTCGTTGCGGGTGGTGGCGGATTGATTCCGGTGCTGGCGACGGCCATTATCTACAATCCTCGGGCCGCGCCGGTAGAGCACGCCTTCGACCAGGGGCTGAGCAAGCTCTTCGCCATCCTCATGCGTCTGCTTCTGCCCCTCAGCCTGCTGGTGCTGGGCATCTATATCCTGTTCATCCCCTTCAATTTCCGCGAGCCCTTCCTGAACCGGGATGTGCTCATCATCTACAACGCCATGCTCTTCGCAGTCATGGCCCTCCTCTTGGGCGCCACCCCGGTGAGCACGTCCGACCTCTCGTCCGGCCAGCAGAAATGGTTACGCCGCGGCATCATCGCCCTGGCGGTTCTGGCTCTCCTGGTCAGCCTCTATGCCCTTGCCGCCATCGTCTACCGCACCTGGATCGACCGCCCCACCCCCAATCGCCTGGCATTTATCGGCTGGAACGTGGTGAACACCGGCATCCTGGCCTTGCTCCTCTACAGACAGTGGCGAACCGAGGGCACGTCCTGGTTGCGAGGTGTCCACAAGACCTTTGCCACCGGCGCTATGCTCTACGTGCTGTGGGCGGCCGTGGTCATCCTGCTCACACCCTGGCTGTTCGGGCTGGACAGAGCGGCCGTGGCCACATTGCCGGAGTCGGTGCAGCGCATTGTCCACTACAGCGCGCCGCCCATCCTGTTGCGCTGCACGGCCAGTCCCCATATCTACGCGTTGGAGGATGGACACAAACGGTGGATTAAGGATATTCCCACCTTCGAAGGTTACGGCTACCGCTGGAATCAGGTGCGCGTCATCGCATGTTCCGAGCTGCGAGCCATCCCCGACGGGCCGCCCATCCCGCCCGACGCCGGTCCCCCACCTCAGCCGTGATCCCTTTGCCGCCAGGTGCAGAATCCCTCAACTCCGGAAACGATAACCGACGCCGTACTCGGTGAGCAGATAGGTCGGCTGCGTGGGATCGTCTTCCAGCTTACGCCGTAAGCGTCCCACATAAACCCGCAGATACTCGATCTCGTCCCCGTATTCGGGTCCCCACACCTGCTGCAAGATGGTGCGGTGGGGCAGGACTTTGCCCGCGTTGCGCATGAGATATTGCAGCAGGTGAAACTCGGTGCGAGTCATACGGACTTCTTGCCCTTCCTTGCGCACGATCCCCTTCACCTCGTCCAGTTCGATATCGCCGATCTGGAGCACGCCGCTTTGTTGCCGGGTGGAGGTCCACTTCATGCGCCGCAAGGCCACTCGCACCCGTGCCAATAGTTCTTCCACACCGAAAGGCTTGGTCAGGTAGTCGTCGGCTCCCAGGTCGAGCGCCGTGACCTTGTCGCTTTCCTCATCCAGCGCGCTCAACACGATGATGGGAACGGTGGAGCTGCGACGAATGCGCTGGGTCACCTCCAGTCCGTCCATGTGCGGCATCATCAGATCGAGAATGATGAGATCCGGTGGCTCGCTTTGAAACAGGGCCATGGCTTCCAGGCCGTTGGCGGCCTTGTCCACGACAAAACCGCGTGCCTCAAGATTGCGGCTGATGAATTCCCGCAAGGGCTTTTCGTCATCTACGACCAGGATACGTACGGTACTCATGGCACGAGACTCACGTGGAGTTGGTCCGGTTCAAAGGCAGGGAAAAAGCAAACACCGCGCCGGGCCGGGCATCCTCCACCCAAATCTTGCCCCCGTGTGCTTCTACGAATCCTTTGCAGATGGCCAGGCCCAAGCCGGCTCCTCCCTTGCCCGTGCTGGGCGCCACATCCGCGCGATAGTAGCGGTCGCAGATCTTGGTGTGGAGTTCCGGCGGCACACCCGGCCCGCGGTCACGCACACGCACCACCACAAAGCCGTTTTGCCGCCGAGCCGAGAGCTCCACCTCGGTGTCGGGCGGGGAAAACTTGCCGGCATTCTCCAGCAGGTTGCGCAGCACGGTCTCCATGCGAGGGCGGTCGAGAAGCAGGGTGGGGAGATCCGGCTCGAGGTGCAGGCGAACAGGCCGGCCCATACGCTCTTGTTCTCGCCGCGTCGTTTCCACAATCAGTCGATCGATGGCGTAGGGTTCCAGGTGCATCTGCAATGCCCCTCCCTCGAGACGGGAGAGGTCCAGCAGGTTATTGACGAATCGGGCCAGCCGATCGCTTTCATCGCTGATAGTCTGCAAGAACTCGCGCTGGGTTTCGGGATCCCATTCCACATCGCGGGCCAGCAGGGTGGTGGCATAGCCCTTGATCGATGCCAGAGGCGTGCGCAGTTCGTGCGAGACCGTCGAGATCAGGGCCGACTTCATGCGGTCGATGTCCTTGTCGTGGGTGATATCCTGCCAGAACTGCCCCCGGCCGATCAACTCACCTCTAGAGTCGGTCACCTCGAAGATATGGATGCGCAGGTCCTGTTGGCGACCGTCGTGACCGATACGCGTGATGTCGATGCTGCTGCCCCCTCGTCCCTGTAGGGCTGCCCGCAGGTCTTGCCACGCCCGCTCGGGTTCGCTTGCCGTGCGCAGCAGATGCTCCATCAGATCGCGCGAATTGCGACCGAGCACGCCTGCGCGCCGTTCTCCCAGCAGTTCCAATGCCCGTTGGTTGCAGTACAACACCTGGCCTTCCAGTCCCTCCAGGATCAGCCCGTCGTTGAGGCTCTCGACGATGGCTTCCAACCGCCGCGTTTGCTCCTGCAATCGGGCATCGGTGAGGCCGTGAAGGGCCGCGTTTTCCATGGCCATGGCGGCATGATTGGCAAAACTCGAAATCAGTTCGATCTCGGTCTCGGTATAGCAATAGGGCTCGGAGCGGTAGAGGACCAGCACCGCGGGCGCCGCGTGTTGGGTGAGCAGAGGCACGGCCAACACCGAGCGGAAGCCTTCGCTGCGAGCGCGTTGGCGCAGTCGCGGCGCCACCCCTTCCGCCTCCGTATCTATGACCTGGACCGGCCCTCTGCGGTTGAGTGCCTGCACGGCCGTCGATCCCGGGTCCGTGGGCTCGATCCGCAACGACTGCACGTACGACTCGGGTAGACCGCGACTGGCGCGGATGCGAAAGACCCCCTGCCGTTCATCCAAGCTGACGATGGCACACCGTTCAAGCTTGAGCAACCGTTGCACGGCATCCAGGATCCCCTCGATCACTTCGCTGGTGTCGAGGGTCGAGACCACGGCCTGGCTGGTCTCAAGCAATGTGGAAAGTTCCTGGAATCGCTGCTCGATATGCTCAGCCATCGTGGTCAGGGACCGGGCCAGGTGACCCACCTGGTCTTGCCGGCGGGACCAGGGCGTCAGTGTGATGGCGCGCCAGTCCTCTCGGCCTCCGCCTCTGCCCACGCGCAGGCTGAATTCGGCCAGCTTCTCCAGGGGCACGATCACGCGGCGGGAAAGGGCCAGCCAGAAGAAGAGACCACCGGCCACATAGACCGATACCGCCAGGATCAGCAGGCGGTGAAAACGCCGGATGGTGGCAAAGGCCTCGCTGGCAGGTCTCTGTACGATTACCCCCCAGCCCGCAACAGGCACGGGCACGAAGGATCTTAGCCATTCGCTGCCATCTGGGGCCTGCGAGACAACGGCGCCCGTGGCACCGGCCCGTACCCGGTCCACCACTCCATCCTCCCATCCTCGCCAGTCGGGTAAGAGGGTCTGGGGCAGGCCCTCGTCCTTGACCGGCGGGAAGTTGAGCAAGATATCGGGAGAGATGGTACGTTCCAGCAGACCGGGGTAGGCAATCACCTGCCCTGCCTGATCGACGATGGTGATCACCGTGCCGCCCGGCTGGTCTCCCACCATGGTTGCCAGCGTCTCGCTTAACATTTCCAGGGCCAGGTTGGTTGCCACCACCCCCCGGAAGACTCCTTGTTCGTCCCGCACCGGCATCACGGCAGTGGCCACCGGTTTGCCCGTGGTCGGCGAAATGCGCCCCCTGGAAAACAACGGCCCTGCACTCTGCAAGGCATCCTGGAAATACTGCCGGAAGGAAAAATCCACGCCGACGGTGCTGCGTCCGGCTTCGGGATAATGATAGACCATGATGCCGTCGGCATCGAGCCGGTAGATAAGGTTGACATCGCTGCGCGCCGCGGCCACGTGCGAAAACAGGGCTCTCATGCCCTCCACATCGTTTTCGCGTACCGCGGGCTCTCGCGCCAGGTTTTCCACGGTGCGAGCAGCGTTCTCCAGGGAAGCGCTGGTTTCGAGGGCGATGGCTTTGGCCAGGGCCAGATTCGCGGCCTTGACATCGGCTTCCAGCCGGGACCGCGCCGCATAATTGAAGATCAGCGCACCGGTAAGCACCGGGCCGAAGAACAGCACGTACAGCACCAGCAACTGTACCCCCAGGCTGTTACGGACAGAGAACTGTTTCAATGCCTGGAGCCAGGCAAAGACATCAAATCGGTGCACGCGAGACCTCCGTTGTGGTGGTGCCGTGGCCGGCGCTATATCCTAGCGATTTCGGGTGCGTTGGGCAAGTCGAGAGTGGACTTGGTTCTAGAGTCTGTTGGTGGCAGAAGGAGGGAGGTGTGTTTCAATTTGGGGGCAGCTCGCGGGCGGCGCCTCCCGGAAACGTTGCGGCTACACCCAACCGGACAACCACGCACAGTTTCAGCTTGCCAAGCCGTGCTGCGTGGGCGTGCATCCGAACAGGCTGGAAAGCCGGTCCCACATACAGCCCTGCCT
>RFJM01000327.1 GCA_003694905.1 Caldilineae bacterium | reverse complement strand
GGCTGTGGTGGATGTCCTGGCACCACTCGTGGGCTATGACAGTCCGGCCGAGAAGCTGGAACGCCAGGACCGCCGGAGCCAGATAGCGGCCCTGCTGGGCATCATCGGCATCCTGCTGGCCTGTCTGCAGTTCATCTTGGACACCCTGCAATTGCTACAGTTTCCGGGTGTGCGTCTGGCACGATTCCTGCCCTATCTGGCGGGCGCGTTGCTGGCGGCAGCCGTGCTGCTCGCCCTCTACCTCCTCTTGCGGTCGCGCAGTCCGGCTCGCAAGCGCCGGGCCGCAGGGCTATTGGTCCTCGCCCTGGTGGCCATGCTGGCCTGGGGCGGCTGGACCGCTTACAGTCGCATCACACTGGCCTCCGATTTCGTCATCGCCGTGGCCGACTTCGATGGCTCCCGGTCGTCCATGCAGATCGACTTTGCCCGCCGCATCGTCGAGAACCTGGAAAGCCAGCTTTCGGACCTCGAGGAAGACGCGCGCATCATCAGAACACACGAGGTCTACCGCGATGCCGAAGCCGCGCGCAGGCGTGGGAGCGCTTTGCGGGCCACCCTCATCATCTGGGGGTGGTACGACGATGCCGGTGTCAGCCCGCGCGTCGAACTCCTGCAGTTGCCCTCGCTCCAGCAGGACGTATCGGCGGTGAGAGTACTGCTGTCGCCACTGACGGCTTCGCAGCCGTCCGCGTCGCTGCCGGACGTCGACCTGAGCCGCTATGCCCGGCGGCCCAGCGTCATGCCGGCCATGGATCTGTTCCTGCAGCGGGGGAGTGAGGAACTGACGGCCGTGACCGAGGCAGTGCTGGCGCTGGGCTTCTTTGCCAACCAGCGCTACGAAGAAGCCCTGGTTCTGTTCGACAAGGCCCTGGCCGAGTTGGAGCCTGGCAGTGGTGCACCGGTTGGGCGTGAATCGATTCTGTTCCAGCGGGCCATGACTCTCTACGCGCTCGGCCGGGTTGCAGAAGCCATCACCGACCTGGAAGAGATCACCGAGACAGAGGAGGATCTGTTCGAGGCTCACTACAATCTGGCCATCGCCTATGCTCAGTCATGCACCCCCATCATGCAACTCACGCGCGCTATCGGCCAGGCCGAAACGGCCACACGCCTGCGACCCGACGATGCCGATGCCTGGTTGCTGCTGGGCGAGCTCTACTTGCAGGAAGGTCGCGCCTCCGACGCGGTGGCAGCCCTGGAATTGGCGTTGACCTTCGATGCCGGCAACAGCCTCACCTACAGTCTGCTCACCCAGGCCTATGCTGCGCTGCAACAGCCGCAGAAAGCCGCTCACGCCCAGGCCATGGCCATCGCTGCCGTGCAGGAGGAAATGGCGGCGGGCAAGCTCGACGAGGTGGAGGGCCACCTGCGCCTGGGCGACATCTACATGGCCGGCGATGACGAGGATGCTTTCGGCCGCGCTCTGGCCGAATACCAGGCCGCGTTGGACCTGGTGCCCGAGCTGCCCGCCGCCCTGCGCGGGCTCGGGAATGCGTGGTCCTGGCTGGGTGAGACCGAAAAGGCCGAAGCAGCCTACCGCACCCTGGCCGAGCAGACGCCCGACGATCCCTCCTCCCATCTTCTCCTGGGCATCCTGTATCTGCGCGGCAGTGACGTCGGTGCCGCGCGCGATGAGCTGGAAAAGGCCGCAGCTCTGGGCAAATGCGATCCGACGCCATACCTCCTGCTCGGTGGATTGGCCGTGAAAGAAGGCGATTATGAGACGGCCCTCGCCCAATACCGTCAGGCGGTCACCTTCGACTCGGAAAATGCCGATGCCTGGTACCTGCTGGCCAGCAGCGCCTACCAGGCCGGGCACTATGACGAGGCAGCCTGGGCCATAGATTCGGTTCTGGCCTTGGGCGCGGGTGGAGTGGGTGTCCATCGCCTGGCCGCCGCCATTGCTCGGGAACGCGGGGAATTCGACAAAGCCGCGAAACATTACGAAACGCTGCTACAGTTGGCTCCCGGTGAGACCGATGTATACGCCCTGCTGGGTGATGCATATCTGCAACTTTCGCGCTGGGACGATGCCATTGCGGCCTATGAATCCTATCTGACCGCAGGCGAGGACGCGGCGGCGCATGTGTCGCTGGGTATCGCCCTGGCCCAAAAAGGTGAGATCGACGCTGCCGTCGAACACTATCGCCGCGCCCTGAGCCTGGATCCGGAGTACGCTGCCGCCTACCGCGTGTTGGGGGTGGCGCTCTCCGTGCAAGGGGACCTGGAAGGCGCGCGGGAGGCCTATCAGCAAGCGCTGGCCCTTCACCCTGACGATGCCCAGGCATACGCCGGACTGGCTTCCGTAGATGAGCGTCTGGGGCTGAGTGAGGAAGCGCTGGCGGCCTACCGGCAGGCCGTGCGCCTGAATCCCGACGATTGGCAGTCCCAGTTCCGGCTGGGGGAGCTCTATGCCAGGGCGGGTGATCTGGCTGAGGCCGAGAAAGCCTACACCGCTGCGCTAACATCCAATCCCGGCAGCGCCGAGGCCTACTTCGGGTTGGGCCTCTCCGCCTACAAACAGTGCCGCCTGAGCACGGCGGTGCAGGCCCTCAACCAGGCCGTCAAGCTGCAACCGGATCTCAGCACTTATCGGGGTCTGCTGGCCGCCCTCTACGAAGCACAGGGGCGGGGGGCCGACGCCGAGGCCATCTATGCAGAATTACAACAGAAACCTGAAAGCGATGCCTACGCTCACCTGGTGGTCGCCGACTACCTTGCCCGCCGGCAACGCTACCAGGAAGCCGGCAGGGAATATCAACGCGTGGTCGAAGCCGGTTCCCTCTTACCATTCATAGCAGCATGGGCCCACTTTGGTCTGGGCTCGGTGCTCTACGCGGAAGAGAAATTCCTGGCTGCCCAGGCCGAGTTCGAGCAGGCGGTTGAAAGCTATCCCGCCACCCCCGATGCTCAGGCAGCCCTGGGCGACATCCGTATGCGATTGGGCGATGCCGCCGGCGCCATAGCCGCCTACGATCGCGCCGTCGAGATGCTACCCGCCTATGCCCGACTCAACCCCGTCGACCTGACCGCCCTGCAGACCGCTTACATCCATGTACGCCGCGCCCTGGCGTTCGAGCATCTCCGGCAGCGCGACAAAGCGCAAGAAGCGCTGGACGCGGCCGACGCCGCGGTGCAGGCCGTCCTGGCCAAAGTGCCCAGATCCCCTCTCGGTCACCTGGCCCTGGGCATCGTGCGCGAGGCCCAGGGTAATGCGGACGAAGCCGAAGCTGCGTACGATATCGCCGTCCAATGTGATCTGGTGCTGGCCGACGTGCGAGACCTGGTCCGTGCCAACCTGGCTGCGCTCGGCTCCTGATGCCGGCAGTGCAAGAGAAGCCTGCGCGTTGCCCTCTCTTGCGGCCGGATTAACAGAGAGGGCAACGGCGCAGAGCGTAGAAAACTACAGACGCTGGGCGACCAGTTCGGCAATCTCACCAGGGTGCACCGCCACCGGCACACCGGCCGACGCCCGGGCCTTGATCTTCTCGGCGGCCGTGCCCTTGCCACCGCTGATGATCGCCCCCGCGTGCCCCATGCGTTTGCCCGGCGGTGCCGTCTGGCCGGCGATGAAACCGGTCACCGGGGTTTTCATGTGCGTGGCGATATACTCGGCCGCGACCTCCTCGTCGCTGCCGCCGATTTCCCCGATCATGACCACATGGCGGGTATCGGGATCCTCCTCGAACAATCGTAACACATCGATGAACTTGGTACCGATGATGGGATCACCGCCGATGCCGACAACCGTACTCTGGCCGATACCCATGTCCGACAGGGCGGCCACAGCCTCGTAGGTGAGCGTCCCCGACCGGGAGACCACCCCCACCGGCCCCGGTTTGTGGATGTTGCCGGGCATGATGCCCACCTTGGCTTCGCCGGGTGTGATCACGCCGGGGCAGTTGGGCCCGATAAGGCGAGTGTGTACCGTGTCGAGATAAGCGCGCACCGTGATCATATCGAGCACGGGAATGCCTTCGGTAATGCACACGACCAGCTCCAGTCCGGCGTCGGCCGCCTCGAGAATGGCGTCGGCCGCAAAGCGGGCAGGGACGTAGATGATGCTGGCATTGGCATCGGTGGCCTGGCGAGCCTCTGCGACCGTGTTGAAAACGGGCACCCCCAGGACTTCTTGCCCGCCCTTGCCGGGTGTCACCCCTGCCACGATATTCGTGCCATACGCTATCATCTGCTCGGCGTGGAATCGGCCCTCCCGTCCGGTGAGCCCCTGGACGATGAGCCGAGTGTTCTTGTTGACCAGTATACTCATCTGCCTGCCTCCTAACTAAATCTCCTCGCGAGCCGCCGCCACCGCTTTCTGCGCGGCCTCGGCCAGGGTCTTGGCTGTGATCATGTCGGCCTCGGCCAGGATGGCCCGGCCTTCTTCCTCGTTAGTGCCGACCAATCGTGCCACCATGGGCACATCGGCCTGCACCTCATCCAGCGCCGCCAAGATCCCACGGGCCACTTCGTCGCAACGGGTGATGCCGCCGAAGATGTTGAATAGCACGGCCTTGACCTTCGGATCGTGGAGGATAATCCGCAACGCCGCAGCAACCTTGTCGGCCTTGGCACCTCCGCCGATATCCAGGAAATTGGCGGGCGAGCCACCGAAATGCTTGACGATGTCCATCGTTGCCATGGCCAGGCCGGCGCCGTTGACCATGCAGCCGATTTCACCGTCCAGGCTCACGTAGCTCAAACCGTTCAACCGCGCCTCGGTCTCGGCAGGCGACTCCTCATCCTGGTCGCGCATCTCTTCCAGATCGGGGTGGCGGAAGAGCGCGTTGTCGTCCAGCACCATCTTACCATCCAGAGCCAGCAGATCGCCGCTGCCGGTGACCACCAGGGGATTGATTTCGGCCAGTTCGGCATCGGAAGCCACAAAGGCTTGATACAGACCGAACGCGATCTTGGTGAACTGGCGGATCTGGTCCTGCGGAATACCGATCTGCGAGGCAATGCCGATGGCCTGATACGATTTCAACCCCAGGAAAGGATCGATGAGCACCGTCTTGATGGCCTCGGGCTTGGTGGCCGCCACCTCTTCGATGTCGACCCCTCCTTCGCTGGAAGCCATCATCGCCACCCGGCGCCGGTTGCGGTCGATGACCATGCCCAGATAGATTTCCTGGGCGATATCCGCGGCCTTGTCCACCAGCACCCGCTTGACCTGGAGCCCCTTGATGTTCATGCCCAGAATCTGATCTGCGAGCACCTCGGCTTCGTCGGCGGAGCGTGCCAGCTTCACACCGCCGGCTTTGCCCCGCCCCCCGACCAAAACCTGGGCCTTGATCACCACCGGGCAACCCAGATGCTGCGCGATCTCTCGCGCTTGGGCCGCGGTCGTCGCCACTTCTCCTTGAGGGATGGGAACCCCATAGCGGGAGAAAATGCGCTTTGCTTGAAATTCGTGTAGTTTCAATCGAACCCTCCTGGTAACGATTGCTCCACCGGTGCGGGCCGGTGGCATGGATTGTAAGGGGTTTCAAACGATGGCACGCCCGGCCGGGCTCATGGCAAAGCCGGTCCGGGCGTTGGCTTCAGAACATGTCGGTCTGGAGAGCAACTGTCTTGGACGACACGGACGACGGGATCGCCGACCGCCGGCCGGGCAGCGCCTCCACCGCGTCAGGTGCGCGGCACACAGGCATCGATTATAGCGGAGTCTGCATGCCAGCCCAAATCTTCATGCCCGTTGCACGATACAAAGACAAGGCGCCGGGCCCTCTCGCCGTAACCCGGCGCCCAGTCTGACGGACTGTCCCAACTGCCCTCTTCTGCGGAGCAGCCGTCAAGCTGGACTGCCAGACGCCGTTGTCTGGTGGTCCTCTCTCACACGGTAGGGTGACACAGAGCTCGCCACCCAGTGCTTCAAGTTTACCATACAACTGGAAGAGCCTCGGTCCTGAGATCGTCCGGAGTTTTTCCGATCCGCCACCGACATGGCATAATATCCATGCTGCTCTCTTCTGCCGCCATTCGTGGCCGCCTTCACGGCACCCTACTCTATGGATAGCTTCGACTGGCAGGACGCCGTCACCCAGGCCTTGCGCCGATACCATGATCTGGGCGCTTTGGGGGATAGCCCCCTGGCGCAGCTATTGGCTGCACGGGCGGAACGGGAAAAAATCACCGAGCCCCAACTGCAGGCGTTTGCCGATGGACTGGCCGTGCAGCGTTTGCTCAGACGTGCCCGAGTCGCGCTGCATCGCCGCGAGCCCGAGCTGGCAGACCTCTTGCACCGGCACTATGAAGAACGCATTTCCATGAGCGAACTGCAGGAGAGCCTGGGGCTCAGCCGGTCGGCGCTCTACAGCCAGCGACAGAAGGCTATCGAAGCTTTGCT
>RFJM01000326.1 GCA_003694905.1 Caldilineae bacterium | reverse complement strand
TGAAGCGTCGAGCGGCTGTGCGGTTGGATGTGGCCGCAGGTACGGGCGAATCATGGATTCGCCTGCGGCCTCATCGTATCGGTGACCCGCCTCCTCTTGGGACAAGTACTGAATGCGGCCCCGAAGCGAGCAGCAGGGCCGGAGCCGGCGCAGGATGGGCCTGCCTGCAATCGGCCTCCGGCATCCCTTGCTCGCGGCGCCATACGGCGCGACCACCGACCAGGCGCGAGGCCGGTGCTGGCCTCAGAAGGCGTTACCGCGGCCTCCCAGACGCTCTACGTGCTCAGGGTCGTAGCAATCGCCGAAACGGGTCTTGGGCAGGCTCGCTTTGCGGGCCATGAGTTCGGCGTATTCCTCATCGTCGACCATGGCGACAATGCGGGCGATACTGGCTTCGCCGTCGACAAAGCGCCAGGGAAAGCAGCCAACCTGTACCCGGCGATTGACCAGAAGGTCAATGTCGCCGCCCACGCACTCGGCGTGGATGATGCCTTTGGGGAACATCCACAGATGCATCATCTGATACATGTCGGGCGTGAAATATTCGGTCAGGGCCTTGCCGTATTTCTTGCGAAAGTGCGCATCGGCCTGCCGAGCCTGGGCCGGCATCCAGTCGCGAATCTTGGTGTTCATGGGATGGTCGGCGCTACCGCAATCGACACCGATCCACCGGATCTTCTTCTCCTCGCACCAGGCGGCAAAACGGGCGTCGGGGCCGGGATGCATGACCATGTAACGGATTTCATTCCCATACGGTTGATCCCAGCCGAAGTGATGGTAGCCGGTGTGGATGATGAGAATGTCACCTTCCCGCACCTCAACCCGCTCTTCGATCATTTCAGGAGTGTAGACATCATAGTCGCCGCAACAATCACTGAGATCGACGATGGCGGCGTCTCCGCACAGATAGTCGAAATCCAGGGAAGCAATATCCTTGCCCGGTGTGTAGAAGTGGATTTCCCCGTCGAGATGGGTTCCCACGTGATTGCTGTGGCTGACCAACTGGCCGTTGGCTCCATTGGGAGCCAGTCGTTTGAAGTACTTGACCTGCAGGGGCTCGTAGGTGGGCCAGGGTGGGGTTCCCACCCCCAGGGGGATGGTCAGATCGATGAATTTCATGATAGCGTCTCCTTTTCGCTGGATTTGGTCATGGCGCGGTCCATTGTACCGCCGAAGCGCGGAAGTGTCACGAACAGAGAGGGATGGGGAGAGCGGCTCAGGTTTGTAGGGCAGACTTTCCACTCTGCCTGGCCAGGCCGGAAGGCCCGTCCTACATGCAGCCCGACCTAACAGGCTGAACCCCGGCGGTCTGTCTGGCAAGCCGGGGCCGCGGATGCGGGGGCGACCCTCAACCGAGCAGACGACCTGTCACCGCTTGAGACGAGTCCGCGGGTTCTTGCCAAGGGGCCGGCAGGGCGCAAACTCATCTCCCTCCGCCGGTTTTACAGTTCCAGGCCGATCTGTGGTATCATACCAGCGACATCCCCGCTTAGCACTCTCATGTCATGAGTGCTAATTCCTTACGACCATGAAGACAGAAGAACGAAACGGCACCCTCACCCCTCGTCAACGGATCATCCTCGGCCTGGTCGTCCAGGAGTTCATCAACACCGCCGAGCCCGTAGGCTCGCGCTATCTCGTGGAACATTACGACCTCAAAGTGTCACCGGCGACGGTCCGCAACGAGATGAAACGGCTGGAGGAGCTGGGGTACCTCACCCATCCCCATACCTCGGCCGGACGGGTGCCCACGCATCGGGGCTACCGCTATTTCGTGCAGCACCTGCTGCACGAATCCTCGCTGCCCCCTACTCTGCAACATACCATTCGCCATCAGTTCTATCAGATCCAGCAGGAGCTGGATCAGTGGGTGCGCCTGTCGGCCAGCGTCCTGGCCCGAACGGTCAACAGCGCTGCCATCACTACCATGCCAAGACTGGCCAATGCCCAGTTCAAACACGTGGAGTTGATCAGCCTGCAGCCCCGAACCTTTCTCATGGTGCTGGTATTGGTGGGTGGAGCCGTCCGACAGCAGCTGATTAATGTCGAGGCGCCATGGACGCAGACCGAACTCTCCAGCCTCAGTGAGGACCTGAACCGGCGCCTGGCCGGGATGGATTGGAGCCAGATGCGTCAGCTTGAACCCGACCCCGATCCCCTGGCCCGACAGATGACCGACCTGATCACCGATGTGCTGTACCACGAGGACCGGCGCAGTGAGCGCATCTATCGGGATGGTCTGACCAATGTCCTGCAGGCGCCCGAATTCGCCCAAAAAGGGGAAGCGCGGCGCTTCGTCGAGATCTTCGAGGAGCCGTCGCCTATCCAGCCGCTGATCGAGGAGACCCGCCAGCTTCCCGGTGTGCAGGTCATCATCGGCGGCGAGAAACCCTACGACCACCTCCCGGACATCAGTCTGGT
The DNA here is from genome assembly GCA_003694905.1 of Caldilineae bacterium. GTDB lineage: Bacteria > Chloroflexota > Anaerolineae > J102 > J102 > J102. The sequence continues at coordinate 20,958 of RFJM01000326.1, read as the reverse complement.
TCTCTCGCGCTATGGCCAGCCCAGCCAGGGTACGGGCATTCTGGGCGTGGTAGGGCCCATTCGCATGCCCTACGGGCGCACCATCTCTGCCGTGCGCTTCATGGCACACCTGATGAGCAGCCTGGTCGCCGACCTGTACGGGGATGCTCTGGATGCCGAGATTCCGGATGCCGACACCATTACCCCTCTCGAGCGCCATACCGACGACTAGTGTGGCTATCCATCATCTTATCATCACACCCCACACGACAGAAAGCGAAACCATGAAAGAAGAACAAATCAGCACTCCCGAACAAGAAGCCCAAAAGCAGCAGGAAGAGATCAAACCGGATGAAGCTGCTGCGGATGCGCCCGCAGCCGAAAGCGCGGCCGAGGCCACAGAAGGAGATGAAGAAGCCAAGGCCACAGCAGAAGAAGAGAATGAGACCATCAAGGCGTTGGTCAATGAACTAAAGGAGGCCCGGCAGGCCGCAGACGAGGCGCGCGACCACGCTTTGCGCGCCCAGGCCGAACTGCAGAACTACCGGCGCCGCAAAGACCGCGAGACCAATGAACGCATCGCCCAGGCCAACGCAGCTCTGATCCTCGAGCTCCTGCCGGTCATCGATGACTTCGAGCGCGCCTTCGACAATGTGCCCGAAGGACTGAACCCGGAAGAGGCTGCCTGGGTAGAAGGCTTCTCGTTGATTCTGCGCAAACTCCAGGCCGTCCTCGAACGACAGGGCGTGACACCCATCGAGGCTACCGGGCCCTTCGACCCCAATTTGCACGAAGCCATCAGCATGGAGCCCAGCGACGAAGTCAAGAGCGGCGAGATCATCGCAGAGGTGCGCAAGGGCTACAAGCTCAACGACAAGGTACTGCGTCCCAGCTTCGTACGCGTCGCCCAATAATCCTTCCACACTACCAAGAGTCAGAACCCTATGTCCAAGATCATCGGAATCGACCTCGGCACCACCAACTCGGTTGTGGCGGTGCTGGAGGGTACAGAACCAACCATCATCCCCTCGGCCGAAGGCGGGCGACTGATCCCCTCGGTCGTGGCCATCAACCCCAAGACGGGCGAGCGGATGGTCGGGCAGGTGGCCCGCCGCCAGGCCGTCACCAATCCCGACAATACCATCTACTCGGTCAAGCGCTTCATGGGCCGCAGGTTTAGCGACAACGCCGTGCAACGCGCCCTGGAACACGTGCCCTACAAAGTGACCGAGGCTCCCAACGGAGATGTGCGCGTGGTCATGGGTGGTCGCGAGTACTCGCCGCCGGAGATCTCGGCCATGATCTTACAGAAGATCAAGGCCGATGCCGAAGCCTATTTGGGCGAGCCGGTCACCGAAGCCGTGATCACTGTGCCTGCCTACTTCAACGATTCGCAGCGCCAGGCCACCAAAGACGCCGGTAAGATCGCCGGACTGGAAGTCAAACGTATTATCAACGAGCCCACGGCCTCGGCCCTGGCCTATGGTCTGGACAAGGCGGGGCACGATGGCAAGATCGCGGTCTACGACCTCGGCGGCGGCACCTTCGACATCTCCATCCTGGACGTGGGTGAAGGTGTCTTCGAAGTGTTAAGCACCAACGGTGACACCTTCCTCGGCGGTGATGATTTCGATCAGCGCATCATCAACTGGGTTGCCGACGTCTTTCAGACCGAGCATGGTATCGACCTGCGTCAGGATCGCATGGCACTGCAGCGGCTCAAAGAAGCCGCAGAGAAAGCCAAGATCGAGCTCTCTTCCGTCCTCGAAACGGAGATCAACCTCCCCTATATCTCGGCCGATGCCAGTGGGCCCAAACATCTGGTCATCACCCTCACGCGAGCCAAGCTCGAACAGCTCACCGCGGACCTGATCGAGCGCACCATGGGGCCGTGTCGGCAGGCTCTGGAAGATGCCGGCCTGCGTCCTTCGGATATCCGCGATGTGATCCTGGTCGGCGGCATGACGCGCATGCCCGCGGTGCAGGAGGCCGTGCGTAAGTTCTTCGGTCGTGAGCCACACAAGGGTGTCAATCCAGACGAGGTGGTGGCCATCGGGGCTGCCATCCAGGCCGGCGTCCTGGCCGGTGATGTCAAGGACATCCTCTTGCTGGACGTCACCCCCCTCACCCTCTCCATCGAGACGTTGGGTGGGGTGGCCACGCCCATGATCGAACGCAACACCACCATCCCCACCAAGAAGACCCAGACTTTCACCACCGCGGCCGACAACCAGACACAGGTCGAGATCGTAGTTACCCAGGGCGAACGCCCCCTGGCCAAAGACAACAAGCTGCTGGGCAAATTCATTCTAGACGGCATTCCCCCTGCCCCGCGCGGCGTGCCGCAGATCGAAGTCACCTTCGACATCGACGCCAACGGTATCCTGCATGTGACCGCGCACGACAAGGCGACGGGCCGCGAGCAGTCCATCAAGATCACGGCCAGCTCGGGCCTCAGCGATGAGGAAATCGAGCGCATGGTCAAGGAAGCGGAGGCGCACCGCAGTGAGGACGAGGCGCGGCGGCGTTTTATCGAAGCGCGCAATCGCGCCGACGCCGTGATTTTCCAGACCGAGAAGGCTATGCAGGAAGCAGGCGAAAGGCTGCCCGAGGAACTGCGGAGCCGGCTCAACGCGAAGATCGGCAGTGTGCGCGAGGCCATCGACGGCGACGATGTGGAGGCACTGAATCGGATCACCGATGAGCTGGTGGAAGATGCCCAGCAAATCGGCCAGTATCTCTACAGCCAGGCCGGGGAGACAGCCTCCCCACCGAGCGGAGACGGGCAGCAAGGGGACGACGGCGAGGAAGTGGTGGACGCCGAATTCCGCGACGCCGATTGAGTTCGGATCGCAACCGATGGAGAGGGCCGGGAGCGGCAAGCATCCCGGCCTTTCTTTATGCCCTCTAATCATGGTTGAGCCAGTACCGGGCATGAGCCTTGTTCTCTCGCCACCGGTGCGCCGACAAGTTTGCAGTGCCCCCTGTGAGGAGTGAGATCTTTTCCCCGCGCCGGCACTCCTGTAAAATGTCTGCCATAGCAACGCCGTCCCCATCCTTTGGCAACACCAAGCAGGAGGCAACTATGGCCAGGATCTACTACATCGGCGACTGGGCCGTGAGTCTGGGGCCCGTGTATGCCGAGACGCCCTTCAACTACGCCTGGAAAGGGCTGGACATGTACTACTACGGGCGCTGGCTGAAAGACGCACTGGAGAGCAGCGGTGAACATGAGGTCGTCGATGTGGCGACGTGGGATTTCTACAAGATGGGGCCGGGGGAGTATGAGAAAATCCTGGAAGAGTTCGATGTCATCATCTTCAGCGATGTGGAGGCGAAGAATTTTCAGCTCGAGCCGAGCTTTTTCGACCACAAGAAGTTCGGCACCCGCGTGCTCACCTTTCCCGACCGGGTGCGGCTCACCGTCGAGGCCGTATTGGCCGGCAAAGCCATGATGTTTCTGGGTGGGTGGCTGTCCTTTACCGGCGAGATGGGCAAGGGAGGCTGGAATCGCACCCGCCTGCGCGAGATTCTGCCGGTACGCTGCCTGGATTACGAGGATCTGATCGAGAGCACCGAGGGCTTTACGGCGCAGCTAAGGCCGGCGGGCCAGGAGCTCCTGGCAGGAATCGATTTCGCCACTTTCCCGCCCATTCTCGGCTACAACCGGGTCTTGCCGCGCGAAGGTTGCCCGGTGCTGCTGAGCGTAAAGGAGACGGGGGATCCGCTCCTGGCCATCGGAGAGTTCGGCGCCGGCAAAGTCCTGGCCTATATGTCGGACCCGGCCCCTCACTGGGGATGTAATTTCGTCTTCTGGGAACAGTACGCGGATTTCTGGCTGGCCTGTCTCCGTGCCATCCTGGACCGGGACGCAGAGAAAAGTAGGGCGGGGCACATGCCCGGCCAGGACTGAATGATGGCTCGGGGGGATGGGGTCGCGGGGGAGCGACGGCGGAATGATGGAAATCATAGCAGACGGGTGCCGGTCGCCGTAAAATAATAGGCGGCCGGCGTCCGCCGAGTCCCACCCATCACCGCGTTCCTTCTATAACCAAGGAGAAGATGATGCGTCGATCGCTGTTTCTGGCAGGGATCATGCTCCTGGCTTTGTGCCTTTTTCCGGCCACTGCCACCGGCGACGAGCTGCCCGTAGTGCGCGCCCTGCTTTTCTATTCGCCCACCTGCCCCCATTGCCACGAGGTGTTGACCAATGGCCTTCCCCCGATTGTGGAGAAGTACGGAGCACAACTCCAGATCATGCTGGTGAACGTGCAGACACCCGGAGGGCAGAACCTGTTTCGCGCCGCGACGGATTGGGCACAGGTACCCCCCGATCAACGGGGCGTCCCCTTGATGGTGGTGGGCGATCAGGTGCTTATCGGTTCGGTCGAGATCCCGGCCAGACTGCCGGCTATCGTTGATGCGGGGCTGGCCCAAGGTGGAATCGACTGGCCGCCGGTGCCGGGCCTGGCCGAAGCCATCGCCCAGGCCGAATCTGCCGGAGAACCCACCCCGCAGTCCGAATCCGCGCAATCATCGGCGGGGGCCACTGTTAACGTTGCCGCCGACGAACCGACGGCTCCGTCTGCCGCAGAGGCGGGGGAGACCGTCCCGGCCGCGACCACAACCGCGGCCTTCCGGCGCCTGATGGCCGAGGATGCGGCGGGGGGCGTTATCGCTCTGGTCGTGTTCCTCTTCATGCTCGGCAGTGTGGTCTGGACGGCCGTACGCTGGCTGCGCCACGGCTTGGTTGGCCGAGTCGGCGGCGGCCGGCGCAGCCTGGCACTGCCACTGCTGTGCCTGGTGGGCCTGGGTATTGCGGCCTATCTCAGCTTTGTCGAAACCACCGGCTCGGAAGCAATCTGCGGCCCGGTGGGAAACTGCAATGCCGTCCAATCCAGCCCTTACGCGCGGCTGTTCGGCGTCGTGCCGGTGGGGGTGCTGGGAATGGTGGGGTATGTGGTGTTGCTGGCGGCCTGGGTTCTGCTGCGCCGAGGCCGGGCTGAGTGGGTGGAAGAGGTGGCGTGGCTGGCTCCGGTCTTGGCCTTTTTTGGCGTCATCTTCAGCATCTATCTCACCTACCTGGAGCTGTTCGTGCTGGGGGCGGTGTGCATGTGGTGTGTGTCCTCGGCTGTGATCATGACGCTGATTCTTCTGGGTTTTGTACATTGGCGCCTACATCCGGAACTTGATATCATGGAAGCGGTCTGAGGGTGCCTGCCGTTCCAGGCACCGGTTGCACCCGTGAGGTTGACCCGGGCGTGCCCACGTTCGTGCGCGTGCCGCCGCGGGGGTCACCTGCTCCTGCCCCTTGTCAGACGATTGTAGCTCGGTTGATGGAGGCGAATGCTTATGGATGATCCTACCGGTCTGTCCTCTCAAGCGGGGGACTATCTGGCGCTGCTGCTGGAAAAGACTCTTCTGTTCCTACCCAAACTGATCACCGCCCTGGTCATTTTCGTGGTCGCCCTCTATATGGCGGGATGGGTGGCACGCCTCATTCGTACCACCGCCGCCCGCCGTGACGCGGATCCGGAACTGACGGAGTTGCTCAGCCGTCTCGGACAGTGGTCGGTCATCATCCTGGGCACACTGTGGGCATTGGAGACCGTGGACCGGAACATTACGGGCTTTGTCGCCGGTCTGGGGATCGTGGGCTTCACCGTCGGCTTTGCCATGCAGGATGTGGCCAAGAACTTCATCGCCGGCATCTTGCTACTGTGGCAGCAACCGTTCGACGTAGGAGACACCATCGAAGTGAAAGGGTATACGGGCAAGGTCATGGATGTCAACATCCGCGCCACCGAATTGCGCACGTTCGACGGCCTGCATGTACTGATTCCCAACGCGGATGTCTATATCAATCCCATCACCAACTATACGCGACCACAGGAACGCCGGATCACGTTGGAGGTCGGCGTCTCTTACGATTCTGACCTTACTGAGGTGAGCCGGGTAGCGCTGGAAGCGATTGCCAGCTTGCCCGGTCTCAAAGAAGACCCAGCTCCCGTGGTTGTGTTCAACCGCTTTGGCGATAGCGCCGTCATTTTCACCCTTTCCTACTGGGTCGATCTCGCGCAGACGGGCTACGGCCAGGCGCTGGACGCCGGGGTCAAACTCATCCACGGGGCTTTTGCCCGCGCCGGTATCGAGATCCCCTACCCCGTGCGCACGCTCATCCAGAAATGAGAGGGGACGGCCGCCGGCGGCCGTCCCCCGATTTCAGCGGTTGGCCAGTGCTTCGCGCACCAGCGGCAGTTGGCCATACGAGAGCAGTTTCTTGCTCTTGTGGACGATGAACTTGGCGTACTCGTCGATGAGGACCTTGCCCGGCTTGCGGAAATCGAAGTTTTCCGGGTGGTCGCGGAAGTACTCGCGATGGACCCGTGTCCAGACCAAACGGCCGTCGGTATCGATATTGACCTTGGTCACGCCCAAGGGTACGGCCTTGGCGAAGTCGTTCTCATCCACCCCTTTCGCCGAGGGGTCGAGCTTGCCGCCGGCCGCGTTGATGCGCTCCACCTCTTCACGCGGCACGCTACTGGAGCCGTGCATCACCAGGGGAAAGCCCGGCAGACGTTGCTGGATGGCGGCCACCCGATCCAGGTGCAGTTTAGCCTCGCCCTTGAATTTATAGGCACCATGGCTGGTTCCGATGGCCACAGCCAAACTGTCGCAGCCCGTCCGTTCAACGAACTCCTTGGCCTCGTCAGGGTCGGTCAACTTGGCGTGTTTCTCGTCCACGGCGATATCCTCTTCGACTCCGCCCAGCATACCCAACTCCGCCTCTACGCTGACCCCGCGCGCGTGCGCCCGCTCCACCACCCGCCGAGTGATGGCAACGTTCTCCTCGAAGGGGAAATGCGAGGCATCGATCATCACCGAGGAATAGAAGCCCGAATCGATACAGTCGTAGCAGGTCTCCTCATCCCCGTGATCCAGATGTACGGCGAAGACCAGATCGGGATACATCTGCTCCGCGGCTCTGAGAATGGCTTCCAGCATGATCACGCCGGCATACTTGCGCGCCCCACGCGAGATCTGTACGATAAACGGTGCCTGAGCGCGCTGGTTGCCCTCGAAAAGACCCAGCGCCTGTTCCATGTTGTTGATATTGTAGGCCCCTATGGCGAACTTGCCGTAGGCCACCTTGAACAGTTCTGCGGTCGTTACGATCATCTTGAACCTCGTGTAAACTTGGGATCCGACTCCTGAGACCAGGAGCCCACGTCATGTCGCTACGGTCAGGACGGCCAACGTCTCTGATTCGTGTGTGTCTCCGCTTCGCCGCGCCGAGACTGCCCTTGTGTCAGGGGACGCCAGGATTATAACCGCGTCTGGGCACAGCCGGGAAATCGGGGTGTGCGTTTCAAAACGGAGGCAGCCGGTGCGCAGGGCTGGTCGCAGCCAGGTGGCAGCAGCAAGGTCTGGTAAGCTGAAGCGTTGAGCGGCTGTGCGGTTGGGTGTGGCCGCGGCTTTTGCGGGGGAACGCCGCCACCCCCAGCTGCTCCCAATTTGAAATGCATCTCTCGCTCGCTCTTCGTTTGACCCCCTCCAGAGGGACAGGTAGAATGAGGTCCGCGGGACGACGGCCAGCACGTTGCCCCATCATCTCATCCAGCCATCTCATCACAATCCAGGAGGTCAGAGTGGACCGAGTTGCTCTCTATCTGCAAGATGCCCATCCCATTCGCGAGGGCATGGAACTGGCGCGTTACGCCGAACAACGCGGCTTCGAAGCCGTATGGCAGGCTGAATCCCGATTGGTGCGAGATGCCATCGTGCCCATGGCTGCCTATGCCGCGGTGACGGATACCATCAAGATCGGCAGTGGCGTCATCAATAACTGGACGCGCAACATCGGTCTGCTGGCAGCGACCTTCCTCACCCTGGATGATCTGGCACCCAACCGCATCATCTGCGGTATAGGTGCCTGGTGGGACCCCCTGGCGCGCAATGTGGGAATCCAGCGCCGCAAACCTCTGCTGGCCATGCGCGAAACCGTAACGGTGCTCAAGCGGCTGCTGGCCATGGAACGGGTCACCTTCCACGGGGAATTCCATCATGTGGATGGCATCGAACTGGATGTAGTGCACGGCCGCAGGGAACCCCGTAACGTACCCATCTACATCGGCGCCACCGGTCCCAAGATGATGGAGCTGACCGGAGAGATCGCGGACGGTGCCGTTCTCAACTACTGCGTGCCGCCCGAATACAACGACATCGCCATGAAGCACCTGGAGATCGGCGCCAGGAGAGCCGGTCGCTCGCTGGATGACATCGATCGCCCGCAACTGGTGGTCTGCTCGGTAGACCACGACCGCCAGAAAGCGCTGGATGGTGCGCGCGGGCTGCTTACGCAGTATCTGGCCCAACAGCCCCACATCGCCAAAGCCAGCGGCGTCAGTGAGGAGGTGGTACGGAAGATCCAATCTATTCTGGGCTGGCCCGCGACCAAGGAGCAGATCCGGCAGGCCATGCCCCTGGTACCGGACGACCTTGTCCAGCGCATCACCGCCAGTGGTACCCCGGACGAGGTCAAGGCCAAGGTCCAGGAATACATCGACCGGGGTTGCACCTGCCCCATTCTCTACCCGCTGGGCGATCCCAAACTGATGATCGATATCTTCGCCACCCGCTGAACAGCCGCTCCCCGCGTGTCATTTCCATGGAACTGCCACGCGTTCGGCGCATCCCCTCGCCCTTCCTGCCCGTCTATTTCGCCCTGGGCCTGGCCGCGGGTATCGGCATCGCCCAGCGGCTTTTCACACAAGGCGTTTTCACCTGTGAGGCCGGAGCATGGCAACCTGCTCCGGCCTTCTTCTTGCTGCCCCTGCCTCTCTGCGTGGCGCTGAGCGCGTGGGGTTGGCGCCACGGACGACGGCGCCTGGTGGTGCCGGGGCTGGTGGCAACAGCTTTGTGCCTGGGTATGTGGCGCTACGGCACCAACCCCTTCGAAGCCTGTCTCGACAAAAGGGACCTGGCCTACTACAACCAGGAAGATCGCTACGGGCTCTCCTCCGTCCTGGAAGGGGTGATCGTGGGCTATCCCGAACGGCGGGAGAACTACAACCAATACCGGGTACGGGTTGACTACCGCTGGTCCGGCCGCATGAAGTTCCCCGTACGGGGCATCGCCCTGGTTCGCACCGCGGCCGGCCGACTCTATCGCTACGGCGATCGTATCCGCATCCGCGGGGTGGCCGCCACACCCCCTGTTTTCGACGATTTCGACTATCGCCGCTACCTGGCGCGCAAGGGCATCCGCAGCATCGTCTATGGCGCCGAGCTCACCTTGCTGGCAGAGGACGGGGGACACCCTTTCTGGCGGGTGCTATACGGCTTTCGTGCCCGCGCAAGCAACATCCTGACCGACGCCATCCTGGGCCCGTGCCACCTGCTTGCCCGCTACGGCTTTCCCGGGCTGCAATGCCCAAGCTACGCCGCCCTCGCCAACGGCATGATCCTGGGCATAGAGACCGATATCCCGCGCGAGCTCTACGATCGGTTCAACCTCACCGGCACCAGTCACGTCATTGTCATCAGCGGCTCCAATATCGCCATTGTGTCGGGGTTGTTTCTCCTCATCTTCACCAGACTTTTCCGGCGGCGCCGGGGCCCGGCCACTCTCTTCACCCTGGCCGGGATCGCCCTCTACACCCTGCTTGTGGGCGCGGATGCCGCGGTGACGCGTGCCGCCATCATGGGCGGGCTCTATGTCGTGGCCCTCTATCTCGGCCGGCGCAGCACCGCGCTCATCTCCCTCTTCATCGCCGGGCTGGTCATGCTGCTTCTCAATCCCCTCACCCTCTGGGACGTGGGCTTCCAGCTCAGCTTTATGGCCACGCTTGGCCTCATCCTCTTCAGCACCCCCTTGCAACGGCGCTGGCAACGTCTTCTGGGCCGCAAGCTGCCCCGTATCGCCAATAACCTGCTGGCCGAGGGACTGCTCATCACTCTGGCAGCCCAGATTACCACCATGCCGCTGGTGGTCTATCACTTCGGCCGCCTTTCGCTCATCTCCTTTCTGGCCAACCTCCTTATTCTCCCCGTGCAGCCACCCATCATGATCGCCGGTGGCCTGGCAATCTTCGTGGGGTTGCTGCTGCTACCACTGGCTCAGGCGATCGCCCTCATCCCCACCCTCAGTCTCTGGTGGACCGTGCTGATTGTCGAAGCGATGGCGGCCATTCCCTGGGGCTCGCTGGAGGTCAGTGCCTTCGGCCGCCTGGTTGCGATGGCCTACACTATCCTCTTCATCGCCGGGTTCCTGTGGTGGCTCCTGCGCCAGGAGCAAGGGGCACGCTCGTTTCTTCCCTCTGCCTGGCGCCGGCCACTGACCTTCGCCTTCACCCTTGCTTGCATCGTCGTCATTCCTTTGTGGTCGGTTGCTACCGTTTGGGAGAACCGGCCTGACGGCAGGCTTCATCTGCATCTCCTCGGTCGCGAGCAGGGGGTTTCCTTCTTCATCGTCGCGCCGGATGGCCGCCGTATCCTGCTCGAACCTGCACGGGACACGAGTACCACCAGTGCCGAACTGCTGCGCCGTCTCTTTGGCCCGCTGCCTCCGCTCGACCTGGTTGTCCTTACCCGACCGGGTGTCTCCGCAAGTCCTAACGGGCTGCCTGCCTATACCGCCATGATCGAACCTACCCATCCCGACCTCCGAGTCGGCAGCCGCATCCTGCTGGACGAAGGACTCTCCCTCACCCTGCTCTATCGCCCCACCCAGGGCCGCGATTCCCTGCTCTTCCTCTTGCGTTACGGCGACTTCACCACTCTGGTTCCCTTCGAGAACAGCCAGGAGACCCAACAGACCCTCTTGCCCCGACTACCTGCCCATCCCACCCTACTCATCGCCCCCTACCCCGGTACCGGCGCCTGGCCCCATCCCGACCTGCTTCGGGCGCTGAAGCCACAGCTCATCCTCTTGCCCGACGGCGTTACCTATCCCCCTTCTGTGCGCAAAGCTTTGGCCGCCCACAACCCCATCACCATCCCCCACGACGCCGACATCGAGATCATCAGCGACGGAAAGACCCTACGCCTGCTGCGTCGTACCTATGCCCACCAGGGGGCTCGGGACTGAGTGTCCACGGGTCTTGAAAACGCAAGAGGGAGCCCGCGGGCTCCCTCTTGTCAGGCGAAATCCGGCGTCTACTGGAGACGGCGTGAGATATAGGTGGCGTACGTGGTCTCGACCGTCGCATGCCAGGCCTGGATGCCGTCCAGGAATTTCTTCCATTCGCTGAAAACGGCCTTGAAATCGGAATCGGATTGCGAGAACTCGTCGAAGAGCTCGTACGAAGCCTGCTCGGCCGCCTGGAGGATCTCGTCGCTGAAGGTGCGGAGCTCGGTGCCTCCCGCCAACAGACGCTGCATGGCATCGAAGTTGCGGGCATCGTAGCGGGCCAGCATCTGCATGTTGGCCTGATAGGCCGCCGTCTCGATGGCCGCCTGGTATTCCTCGGGCAGCTTGTTGAATTCGTTGAGGTTGATCTGCACTTCCAGGGCCGGACCTGGCTCCCACCAACCGGGCGCATAGTAGTACTTGGCAGCATCGTGCAGACCCAGCTTCTCATCGTCGTAGGGACCGACCCACTCGGCTGCATCGATAGCGCCGGTCTGCAATGCCTGGAAGATCTCCCCGCCGGGCAGCACCTGCACGGTGACACCGAGTTTCGCCATCACCTTGCCGCCCAATCCGGGAATGCGCATCTTCAGACCCTGGAGATCCGAGGGCTTCTCGATCTCTTTGTTCCACCAGCCGCCCATCTGGGCACCTGTATTGCCGGCCGGGAACTGGATAACACCGAAACGTTCCTTGTAGTAGTCCTGCAAAAGCTTCAGGCCACCTCCCTCGTAGAACCAGGCGTTTAGCTGTCGGGCTGTCATGCCGAAGGGCAACGAGGTACCGAACACCGTGACCGGGCTCTTACCCATGTAGTAATAAGAAGCCGTGTGGCCGATGGGCACGGCGCCTTGCTCGACAACATTCAGCACCTCCAGGCCCGGTGCCAGTTCGCCGCCCGCGCGTGGCGTGATCACGAACTTTCCGTTCGTGAGAGCCTTGACCCGTTCGGCAAAGATCTGAGCACCGCCGAAGATGGTGTCCAGGGCCAGCGGCCAGCTTGTGGCCATCTGCCACTCGAGGGTGGGCAAGGAAGGATTGCTGGCCACCGCTTCCTGGATCTCGCCTTCGGAAGCTGTGGTTGGAGCGGCTGCAGGAGCAGCACAGCCGGCCAGCCCGACCGCAGCGACGCCCAAAGCGCCCTTTGCTGCCAGACCAAGAAAATCGCGTCGGTTGAGATCACTCATCGGTACTTCTCCTCATGAAGTGGAATGAGAAAGAGTTGAGGGCATGCGCGGAGCCGGTCCGCTTGAAGGCGTGTATTATAGGGACTTCCGCTCGCATGTCAAAGCTCCAAAGCTCCTCGAAGGCAGCTTGGCAGGCACAATGGGCCAGATTGTAAGATAGACGGGATAGGGAAGAGAGTTATGCGCCCAGAACTTTGCCCGGATTGAGGATATGGTTGGGGTCCAGAAGATGTTTGAGCCTGCGCATCAGGTCCAGGGCCGCGGCACCATGCTCGCGCTCCATGAACTTCTGCTTGCCCAGACCAACCCCATGCTCCCCCGTGACGGTGCCCTGGAGCGACAAAGCCTCCTGCACCAGCCTGTCGTTGAAGTCCAGGACTCTTGCTCGCGCGGCCTCGTCGTCGGGGGGGTAGAAAACCACCACGTGCATGTTCCCGTCGCCAGCATGGCTGACAATGCTCCCCACCAGATCCAGCTCCTCCATCAGGCGATGAGCGGCCGCGACAAGTCGGGGATAGTGCGAAATGGGCACCGAGGCGTCCGTCACCACATAGGACTGGCCGGGGAAATGCCGCAAGTGTGCTTCGAAAGTACTGTGCCTGGCCTCCCACAGCCGGGCTCGTTCGTTGCGCCCCACCCCGGCGCGATAGGCCAGGCAGCCATGGTCGCGGCATATCTCTTCCACCAGGGGCAGTGTTTCTGCCAGCGCAGCCTCACTCACGCCACTGAATTCCATGAAGAGATTGGGCACAGGCTCCAGCGAGAGATCGGTTTCTTCCTGGATGATGGCGATGGCAGTACCGTCCAGAAGCTCCAGCGCCGTAGGCTCCAACCCGCTGGCGATGATCTCGAAGACCGCATCCGCGGCTGCTTCCACCGTGGGGAAGGCAGCGGTGGCCGCACTGAAATGGGAGGGCAAGGGATATAGCTTGAGTGTGGCCTCGGTGATAATGCCCAGCGTCCCCTCCGAGCCCACAAACAAATGGGTGAGATCGTAGCCTGCGGACTGCTTCACCGAACGCGAGCCGGTGCGGATGATCTGTCCGTCGGCCAGAACCACCTCGAGCGCCAGCACGTTGTCACGGGTAGCGCCGTAGCGCACCGTGCGCGTGCCTGCTGCGTTGTTGGCCAGCATGCCTCCGATACTGGCATTGGCGCCCGGATCCGGCGGGAAGAAGAGGCCAAGGCGGCCCAGCACCTTGTTCATGTCCTTGTACAGCACCCCCGGCTGCACCGTCACCTGGAAATCCTTCTCGTGGATGGCAAGGATGCGATTCATGCGGCGCATGTCCATCACAATCCCCCCGCGCACGGGTATGGGGTTCCCTTCGATGCTGGTGCCTGCCCCCCACGGCGTGAGAGGGATGCGATGTTCGTTGGCAAAACGGGCGACGCGACTCACCTCTTCGGTGCTCTCCGGCCAGACCACGATGTCGGGCATGGCGGCGGGATAGGCGGACTGGTCGCGGGCATGCAGGTTGCGCTCGGAAGGCGAGGTGGAAACCCGGTCGGGTGCCAGCAATGTGGCCAACTCGCCTTGCAGGTCGAATGCATGGGTGACCGTCATGAGTACGTAACCTCCTGTGATGTGTGGGTATCAGGCGGGATGTTCCTCCAGCATCACCGGCTCCAGCGGGGCATCCCGCGCCAGCAAGGCCAGCGTCGCTTCCAGTACCCGACGCTGCTGAGCGCTGTCTCCCGGCTGGCCCAGCGTCGCGCCGCGGTTGAGACGGGTGAATGTGGCGCGCGGCGGCATCGTCAGCCGGGTAACACCCCCTCGCCAGCTCGTCAGTGTGGTTGCCACCCCCTCCATCTCCAACGCTCGAGCAATCAGTCCCACGGACTGAGCGCAGATCGGTCAGGCAGGGACCAGCAGCGCGGCCTGGGCTTCCTCCCGTTTTACGGCCTCCACAACGGCCGGGATGGCTTCATCCAGCACGCGGGTCACATCTGGCTGGTATCCCATCAGACTGATGACCGAAGAGGCCAGTTCACCGATGATTCCCTCCCGCTGCATGTCTTCCAGGTGGCGCAGCGGCAACAACACCTGTGGATCCCGGTCTACGGCGGCGTGGTCGTAGTGGGTATGGGCAAAGGCGATCTCGGAAAAAGATGTGGAGGAGGGGAATGTGCGCAGGGTGTAATCGCCCAGGTCGTTCTCGGCATCGAAGGGCTCCTGCCGATCGCGCAGATATCCGCCCGCCGTTGAGATCAAGATCAGTTTGCTCTTGCTCAGATCAACCCCCGGCCCTGCGGGCGCGCGGGTGTTGCGCGGGCGATTGTAGCGGGTCCAATCGACCTGCCCGGTCTCCAGATAGTGGGCCAGCCAGTTGTTGCGAAAGGTCTCGTACCAGGTATCCCGGTTTTCAAGGATTTCCAAGAGAACCTCCTTTGTGTGTGTGGACTGGGAAGGTTATCGCGATCTCTGACGTACGTTGAGAGGCATTGCTTACCGGCCCTCTGCGGGATCTGGCGCCTTGCCCTCGTCAGTCCGGCATTTCTACGGGAACCACTCGGGCATTGATCTCTGCCAGCAGGCGCGCGATTTCCTCCTGGACTTTGTCGATGATCTGGTCCAGGGGCACGATTTCGCGTTCGTCGCTGCTACGCAATTTGAACTCGACACCGCCTTGCTTGAGTGAGCGCCCCCCCACCGTCAGGCGGATGGGGATGCCGATCAGGTCGGCGTCGTTGAATTTCACGCCGGCACTCAGCTCTTCGCGGTCATCGTAGAGCACCTCGACACCGGCTTTCTGCAGGTCGGTGTAGAGCTGTTCGGCCACGTCGAACCCGCCCTTCAGGGCCACGATATGCACCTGGTAGGGCGCAACGGTGATGGGCCATTTCAGGCCGTATTCGTCGTTATACTCCTCGGCCACACAGGCCAGCAGGCGTCCGCTGCCGATGCCGTAGGAGCCCATGATCACCGGTTTGGGCTTGCCGTCCTTGTCCAGGAAGGTGGCGTTCATCGCTTCGCTGTATCGGGTACCCAGCTTGAAGATATTGCCCACCTCGACTCCACGAGAGGTACGCAGCGGCTCGCCGCACTGAACGCAGGCGTAGCCGTCTTCCGCGGCCACCAGATCGGCGACGATGGCGGCTTTGTAATCGCGGCCGTAGTTCACATTGAGATAATGGTAGCCGTCTTCGTTCGCGCCTGCCACCAGATTCGGCGAGCGGGGGATCAGATCGTCCACCACGACCAGGACGTCATCCTTGATCCCCACCGGCGAACCATATCCCGGCGAGGCGCCGATGGCCCGGATCTCCTCCTCGTGCGCGGGGCGCAAAGCTTTGGCCTTGAGCGCATTGGCCAGCTTCGTCTCGTTGAGCTCCATGTCGCCGCGTACGACCACAAACACGAACTTCTCCGTGTCTTTCTGCTCTTCGCTGATGGTTGCCACCATGAAAACGGCCTTGGCCGTCTTCGATTCGGGGATATTCAGGAACGCAGCCAGATCGGCGATGGTCTTGGTGCCGGGCGTGGCCACCTTCTCCAGCGGCAGGGGGGCTTCCTCTTGCGGTTCGGGTTTGCGGAAAACGGCAACCTGGCGGTTGGCCGTATAGCCGCAGGAATCGCACAGAACCAGCGTATCCTCGCCGATGGGCGTGAGATACATGAACTCGTGAGCCTCTTTGCCGCCCATCATGCCCACGTCCGACTTCACAGCGATGACCTCCAGTCCGGCCCGGCGGAAGATGTTGAAATAGGCCTGGTAGTGGGCCCGATACTGGCGATCCAGCCCTTCCCAATCTGCATCCAGGCTGTAGCTGTCTTTCATGGTGAATTCGCGCACGCGGATGAGCCCTCCGCGCGAACGCACCTCATCACGCCACTTCGTCTGGATGTGATAGATCAGGGCGGGAAGCTGGCGATAGGAGTGAATGATGTTGCGCACCAGGTCTGTCACCACTTCCTCGTGCGTCATGGCCAGGACCATATCGCGCCCACCCGCATCCTTGAAGCGGCCCATCTCGGGGCCGACCTCATACCAGCGGCCGGTTTCCTTCCAGATCTCGGCCGGGTGCACCACTGGCATCATCATCTCTTGCCCGCCGATGGCGTTCATTTCCTCCCGCATAATATTCTCGATCTTGGTGATGGACCGATGACCGAGAGGCAACACGCTGAATATGCCGGCGCCCAACTGGCGGACAAAGCCGGCGCGTACCAGAAGTTTGTGGCTGGTCAGTTCAGCATCGGCCGGTGCTTCGCGTAACGTCTGGCCGAACAAATAGCTCATACGCATAGATGGTGTCTCCTCAATTCCGTAGGCGGAAATAGGGTGGTCGCCGTGCCCGGTGGGAGCTTGTGCGATGGCCGGGCAGGCCAGGATGACCGGGGAGCCCCTAGTTTACGCCATTTTCGCTCAAATCTCACATTCTCAAACACGCACGCCACCTTCCTGCAAGAGCGCGTCCAGCCCGAGCCGGTGTAAACAGTCGCGAGCGGGCTCCCCCGTCTGCGGGTCCCAGCCCATCAGCTCGTAGTAGCGATGCTTGGCCCACTCGAAGGCGCGTTCGTCGATCTCCACACCTTGCAGAGGCCCGGATTCAAAAGCCTTCATCACGCGCCGTGGCAGCCTATCATCAGCAGCGGTGAAGCCCTCGCGCAGATTGAATAGGCGCGCCAACGTCTGCGCCCGCGCCCCTACGTCGAGTACGTCCTGGATGCCGTAATGGACGCCGGTCACACCGGACAACGTCCGGGCCAGATGCTCGAAATCGTAGGGGTAGAAGTGGCAGGTGACGGCGCAGTCCTGGGCATGACGCCAGTTGAGATAGACCCTGAACACCTGCATCTTCTCCTCGCCCAGATCGTCCGTCGCCAGCGGTCCCACCGGCTCTTGCAAAGCCGTGTTGACGATGTCCAGCTCGCGACCGGCGCGGGTGAACATGGTGTCGTGCATGTTCATCATGTGGTCGGCGCCCACAGGGGCCACCGCATAGCCGAGTCCCAGAGCCTGTTTCAGCCGGGGTTCATGCATCGGCAGTTCCTGTCCCTTCACCGTAATGTTGAAGGGCTCGCTCTCCGGGCCGAAGCGCTTGCTCATCCGCTCGACCCCCTCGGCCAGGACATCACCAAAACCGCGCCTGTGCGCGATCATCTCCACGGCTTTTACCAGCAGTTCGCCATCGCCCCAGCGGAATTCCAGACCATCCGTATCCTCTACCGAGATGATCTCGTGCTCGAAACACTCCATGGCAAAGGCGATGGAGAGTCCTGTCGAGATGGTATCCAGTCCGTAGGCATTGGCCAGCTCACCGGCCTTGCACACCGCCAGAGCATCCGAGACCAGGCAGGCCGAGCCCAAGGCGGCCATGGTCTCGTATTCGGGTCCGCCGTAGCGCGGGTCCAAACTGTGCTCCGGGTCGGGCCCCTCGTGTTCGAACACCTGCTTGCAGGTGATGGGGCAGGCCTGACAGGTATCCCGCTCCTTGAGATAAAGCCGGTGCAGGCGCTCGCCGGCCAGGTTTTCACGCTCTTCGAACATGGGCTGAGAAAAATTGCGGGTGGGCAGAGCGCCCACGCGGCCCCAGTTCATGACCCCGCCCAGCGTGCCGAGCCCAATGCCGGCGGTGGCCCAGGCAGAGAGCACCTTGTAATTGTCTCCCAGCCAGCGACTGACCTCCGTCACGGGACCGCGGTCGGCCACAGGCACGCTTCGCGTCCCGCGAACTGCCACGGCCTTCAGATTCTTAGAGCCCATAACGGCTCCCAGGCCGTTGCGGCCGGCGGCCCGGTTCACATCGTGCATCACAGCCGCGTAGCGAACCAGGTTTTCCCCGGCGGGTCCGATCTGCGCCACGCGTGCCCTGGCATCGCCCAACTCATCCCGGATCGCCTCCTGAGTTGGGGCCGTCTTCAGTCCCCAGAGATGGTCCGCCGGCCTGATCTCCACAGCATCGTCGTAGATCCAGAGATAGACCGGTCGTTCGGCGCGACCGTGGATGACCAGCGCGTCGAACCCCGTGCGTTTGAACTCGTGCCCCCACCATCCTCCCACTTCCGAACTGGCAATGGCACCGGTCAGCGGCGATTTGCCGCCCACCCCGTGGCGACCCGCGCCGGGGAAATTGGTCCCCTGCAACAGACCCGGCGCAAAGATGAGTAGATTGTCGGGGTCGAGGGGGTCGGTGTGGGGAGGTAGGTCGCGCAGGAGCAGGTAGGCCACCATCGCGCGGCCCCCCAACAGCAGCCGATAGAATGCCTCCGGAGGTGTCTCGATGCGTTGTACGCCTGTGCTCAGGTCGATGTGCAGGATCTTGCCGTGTGCTCCGCCGATCATGATACCGATCTCCACAAAAGTGTCATCGCCTCAACGGCCCAGCAGCTCGCGCAGGGCTGCCAGCAACAGGGTCACGTTCTCCTGCCGGCTGGAGTAGCCCATCAAGCCGATGCGCCACACCTTGCCTGCCAGCACGCCCAGGCCACCGGCGATTTCGATATTGTATTCGTTCAGCAGACGCTTGCGGACGGCGACTTCGTCCACCCCCGCGGGGACGCGGGGCGTCGTCAGCGTGGGTAGGCGATGGGCGAGCGGTACGTGCATTTGCAGGCCCAACTCTTCCAGCCCGGCCCACAGCATCTCGGCATGACGCCGATGCCGCCGGAATCGCGCCTCCAGCCCTTCTTCATAAACCAGACGCAGGGCCTCGCGCAAGGCGTAGTTCATGGAAATGGGCGCGGTGTGATGGTAAGTACGCGCGTCACCCCAATACTTTTCGATCATGGTCAGGTCGAGATACCAGTTCGCCACCCTGCTCTTGCGCTTCCGCAGCATTTCACGCGCCCGCTCCCCCACCGTCAACGGCCCCAGGCCCGGTGGGCAGCTGAGACACTTCTGCGTACCGCTATAGGCGATATCTACATCCCAGGCGTCGATCTCCACCGGCACTCCCCCCAGCGAGGTCACACAGTCAATGAGCAAGAGCCCTCCATAGCGATGGACAACCTCTGCCATGCCTTCCATGGGCTGCAAAGCACCGGTGGATGTTTCGGCATGGACGAGGGCAACCAGCTTGGCGGGTTGCCGGCGCAGTGCTGCTTCGACTTCCTCGGGCTCGAACACGTCGCCCCAGGCCTTTTCCAGCCTTTGCACCTCGGCGCCATAGCGAACAGCCATATCGCACAGGCGCTCGCCGAAGTAGCCGTTGACGCCTATCAGCACCACGTCCCCGGGTTCGATGAAATTACACAATGCGGCTTCCATAGCGGCGCTGCCCGTGCCCGACACGGGGATGGTGAGCTCGTTTCCGGTCTGGAAAACGTAGCGCAGAAGTTCCTGGACTTCATTCATCAGAGCCAGGAACTGGGGATCGAGGTGGCCTACAAGGGGTTGAGCCATGGCCCGTAGCACCCGTGGGTGGACGGTGCTGGGCCCCGGTCCGAGCAAGATACGTGCTGAGGTGTTGAGATCGGTGTAGGTGGTCATGCTTCTCCTCTCCGGTTGGTTTGCCGCATTCTAGCCCAGCCCCCGCAGATGCAGCAAACAACCTGCTGCGGTCGGCCCGGCAGCGCCGGGAGTCGGCCGGCGGGCGTAGAGTACGCCCTCATCAGCCAACAGGCTTCACGGAAGCAACGGCAAAACGTCCCCGCAGACTCGAATTGGAAAACGTCGCCCCGGATGTTGCCGACTTTTGCATTCGGGCCATTCTGCGTTAGATTTCCCTGGCGTGGCAGGCTATGCAAGCCGACCTGCCGGACTCCCGTTTCTCGCGACATCTGCGTTCTATGGCGACCTCTCACCCTACCATCGCCTACTTCGTTACCCCCCATGGTTTCGGCCATGCGGCTCGTGCCTGCGCCGTTATGCAGGCCATGCGATTGGCCCGGCCGGATGTACGATTCGAGATCTTCACCACAGTGCCCCGATGGTTCTTCGCCGAGTCGTTGTCCGCGGCCTTCGGATACCATCCGCTCGAAACCGACATCGGCCTCGTGCAAACTTCCTCTCTTCACGAAGATCTTCCCGCAACTATCAGGCGACTGAGCGCCTTTCATCCCTTCGATCCCGGCCTGGTCCGACAGGTGGCATCGCATTTACGAGAGCTGCGATGCTCGCTGGTCGTGTGCGACATCGCGGCCCTGGGCATCGCCTGTGCCGAAGCGGCGGGACTGCCCTCTGCGTTGGTGGAGAGCTTCACCTGGGACTGGATCTACACCGGCTACCTGCCGGCACTGGAAGAAAGGAGCGAGCGAGAACAGTTGCAACGCGTGATTCACTACCTGGCGGACTGGTACGTCCGTGCCGACTACCATATTCAGACAGAGCCCGTCTGCGCGCCCACGGTAGCAGACCTGATCACCCCACCCGTGGGCCGATTGCGGAGGCAAACACCCGAAGCAACGCGTGAGAGTCTGGGCATTCCACACTCTGCCCGTGTGGTTTTGCTCACCATGGGCGGAGTACCGTGGTCCTACGGCTTCGTAGACCGGTTGACCCATCACCCGGACACCTGTTTCGTGATCCCCGGCGGGGGGGATCGCCGCGAGCGGAACGGCAATGTGCTTATGCTTCCGCGGCAGTCGGGCTGGTATCACCCGGATCTCATTGCAGCAAGCGACGGGGTAGTCGGAAAAGTGGGGTACAGCACGCTGGCAGAAGTGTATCAGGCAGGAAAGCCGTTCGGCTATGTTCTGAGGCCCCGTTTCCCCGA
>RFJM01000325.1 GCA_003694905.1 Caldilineae bacterium | reverse complement strand
GGCGGCGATCAAGGGTAGACGACGTACATGCATGGTAGGACTCCTGTAAAATGGGTAAGGTGAGGGGAAGGCGGGAGAGGTGGGGCACGGCCGGAGCGGTCATCCGACCGGTCGCTTGCACGAGCTGGGTAGAAGAGGAAAAACTGGCTAGCTCGCGACCGGCCAGGCGGCCGTAGGAAGGCTCGAGTATGACCAACACTGTGCAGGTTCCACCTACCGGCACAGGGCCCTTGCGCCGGCGTTCGTGGTTACTCGTTTGGGTGGCATGACTGTCATGCGCGGTGCCAGATGGAAATCTGTGTCTCATAGAGGGCGCCAGAGTGGTATCTTCTTACCCATTGACGGGAAAATGTCTGAAACTGAAGGGCGTCCAACGCGGCGCGTCATAAATCCGGCATTGGGAAGCAGGGTCACGAACGGCTGCCCTCTGGGATTTTTGACAAACCTCAGTAATTCGCTACACTTGCCTTGCTTTCCAGGGATGACCGCAATCCTGTACTCGGCAGAACGTCGGTACAGCCGAATGCTCGGCCGGCGGGGGAGCGGTTGTCCGGGAATGGCGAATCGAGCATTTTCCTCAATTCGTCGACCACACACCGCAGCCACCACACATCTCGAAGGAAGCACCATGGGAGTTGGTCCGGCCTTGCTGACCGTTGACAACGTAAGTCTGAACTTCGGTCGTGTGCAGGCGTTGTCGCATGTCAGTTGCGAAGTCAGGGAGCACGAGATCCTGGCCATCATTGGGCCGAACGGCGCGGGGAAAACGAGTCTGCTCAACTGCATCAGCAATTTCTATCGACCCAGCGAGGGACGGATTCTCTTCAAGGGGAAAGACATCACGCGGCTGCCGCCATCCCAGATCGCGCGGCTGGGCATTGCCCGCACTTTCCAGAATATCGCCCTGTACACGGGTTTGAGCACGTTGGACAACCTGATGGCTGCCCGACACATTCACATGAAGTCGGGCTTTCTGGCATGTCTGGTGTATTGGGGTTTTGCCCATCGCGAGGATCTGGAGCACCGCCGGGTGGTGGAGGAGATCATCGACTTTCTGGAGATGGAGGCCATTCGCAAGACGGTGGTGGGGGCGCTGCCCCACGGTCTGCGCAAGCGGGTGGAGCTGGGCCGGGCACTGGCCCTGGAGCCGAGGCTGTTGTTGCTAGACGAGCCCATGACGGGGATGAATCAGGAGGAGAAGGAGGACATGGCCCGCTTCATTCTCGACATTTACGAGCGGCGGAATATGACCATTGTGCTCATCGAGCACGACATGGGCCTCGTCATGGATATTGCGGATCGGGTCGTGGTATTAGATTTCGGGCTGAAGATCGCCGAAGGTACCCCCGATGAGATCAAGAGTAACCCCGATGTCATCAAGGCCTATCTCGGCCAGGAATTCACCCTCTAGGTCGCATGCGCATGAGCAGGAACGAAACGGCATGAGCACACCCCAGACGCTATCCCAGTACTGGCTGAGTCAGGTGGATCGCTACCACGGCACGAACAAGGTGGCGGTGCGCCAAAAGGATCTGGGCATCTGGCAGCCGTTCACCTGGGATCAGGAGTACGAGCAGGTGCGCGATTTCTGCCTGGGGCTGTTGGCGTTGGGGTTGGAGCGACATGATCGGGTAGCCATCATCGGTGACAACGACCGGCAGTATTTGTGGGGAGCGCTGGGAATCATGGCCGCCGGGGCCACGGTGGTGGGTATTTTCACCGATGTGACGCCAAAAGAGGTGGAATATGTGGTGAATCACTCGGATGCCACTTTCGTGCTGGCGGGGGATCAGGAGCAGTGCGATAAGTTGCTGGCCATCAAGGAGCAGGTGCCGCGGGTGAAGAGGGTCATCTACTGGGATGAGCGGGGCATGTGGCATTACAACGATCCCTGGCTGATGGATTTCAAGGATGTACAGGCATTGGGCCGCGAACAGGGAGCGGAGGCCGATGACCGCTTTCGCCGGATCATCGCACAGGGCCAGGGCTCCGACATCGCCATGTTTTGCTATACGTCCGGGACCACCGGGCTGCCCAAAGGGGCCATGATCACGCATGCAAACTTCATCTACCAGGCCCATGCCTTTGCGGAGATCGATCCCCGCACCGAGAATGACAATTTCGTTTCTTTCATTCCTCTGGCGTGGATCGGGGGTGCGGCGCTGGACATCGGCCCGCATACCACCCACGCGGTGATCCTCAACTTTACCGAGAGCCCCGAAACGGTGCAGCAGAACATCCGCGAGATCGCGCCCGATTCACTGCTGTATAACTCGCGGTTGTGGGAAAACCTGGTCTCGGTGATCCAGGTACGCATGATCGATGCCACCTGGTTCAACCGCATGCTGTACAATCTCTTCTTGCCGGTGGGCTACCGCATGGCCGACCATCGGCTGCAGAAGAAGCGGCCGTCGCTATGGCTCAGGCTGCTCTATAGGTTGGGCGATCTGCTGATCTTTACGCCGCTGTTGAGCCAGTTCGGTCTGCATCGGGCACGCTCGGCATTTACCGCGGGTGCTGCTCTCAGCCCGGATGTAGTGCGTTATTTCCTGGCGCTGGGCCTGCCCCTACGCCAGATCTACGGCTCGACGGAGGTAAGCGGCGGCGCTGTAGCCCATCTGGCCGACGATATCAAGTTCGAGTCTGTGGGGGTGCCGCTGCCGGGCTCGCGGGTGAAGATTTCCCCCGAGGGGGAGATTTTGTTGACGGGACCGGGGCTGTTTGCGGGATATCACAAGAACCCAGAAGCCACCGAGGAAGCGATCTACGTCGATGAAGAAGGGGTACGCTGGTTCCGTACGGGCGATGCCGGGCATATCGATGAGGATGGGCATCTCATCTATCTGGACCGTGTCAAGGATATGATTTCGCTGGGCGAGGGAGATCAGTACTCGCCCCAGTACATCGAGGGCCGGCTCAAGTTCAGTCCCTACATCAGCCACGCCATGACTCTCGGCGACGAACAGAAGCGGTATGTGACGGCGCTGATCACGATTGATTTCGACAACGTGGGCCGCTGGGCCGAGAAGCATGGTCTGGCCTATACCACGTTTACCGACCTTTCGCAGCGGCCGGAAGTGTACGCCTTGATCCGCAAAGATGTGCAGCGTGTAAACGAGACGCTCCCCGAAGCTGCGCGCGTGCGGCGTTTCGTGCTGCTGCACAAGGAGTTCGATGCGGATGAGGGGGAGATGACCCGCACCCGTAAGCTGCGCCGCCGCTTTCTGGCAGACCGCTATAGCCAGATTATCGAGGCGCTCTACGACGGCCGCAGCGAGATTGACGTAACGGCGACGGTAGAGTACCGGGACGGCCGCGTGGGCACCATTCAGACAACATTGCATATCGAATCAATGGACGAAGCTGCATGAACTGGCAACTCCTTCCCCAATTCCTGGTTTCCGGATTGTTGAGCGGTGGGCCCATCGCTCTGATCGGGCTGGGCATCGTGCTTATCTTCAAGGCGTCGTACATCTTCAACTTCGCCCAGGGGCAGATGCTGCTCATCGGCGCCTTGCTGACGTGGTGGCTGGCAGTCGAGGTGGGCCTGCCCCTGTGGCTGGCTATCCTCATGGCCTTACTGATCTCGGCCGTGCTGGGTCTGGTTATCGAGCGTCTTGCGCTGCGCCCGATGACCGGTCAGCCGTTGCTGGCCATCATCCTGATGACTTTGGCACTGGGGCAGGTGTTGCAGGGGCTGGCATTGTTGCTCTTCGGCAGTACGCAACGCAATTTCCCCCAGATCTTCGAGGCCGCCAATCCCTACCGGATCGTCACGCCGTTTGTGTACAACGATCGTAATATCACCATCATTCTCAAGCAGAATCTTGTGTGGTCGTTCGTCATCGCGGTGTTGGGTGTCGTGGTCATCGGCGGCTTCTATCGCTTCACCCGTACCGGGCTGGCGATGCGAGGTACATCGGAGGATCACGAACTGGCGCAGAGCATCGGCATCCGTATCAACCGCATCTTTGCCATCTCCTGGGCTCTGGCGGGACTGGTGGCGACAACGGCCGGTGTCTTGATGGCTACGTCCAGTGGGCTTGACCTCAGCCTGTCGGTGCTGGTGCTTGCTGCGTTCCCGGCAGTGCTGCTGGGAGGACTGGAGTCGATTCCGGGTGTGTTGGTAGGGGGCCTGCTCATCGGGATGTCACAGGGGCTGGTCTCGGCCTCGAAGGTGCAACTGGTGCGCAATTCCGCCGAAATCATGCCCTATGTCATCCTCATGCTCGTTCTTCTCATCCGGCCCGAAGGTCTATTCGGGCAACGTCGAATCGAAAGGATCTAGCCCATGGCGGTACTTCGACCTGCCGGTGAATTCGATCAGAGTTATGCATACGACATCGCCATTATCCGGCGGCGGTGGCAATGGATAGCGCTGGGCCTGTTCCTGGTGTTCCTCTACACGTTGCCGCTGTACGCGAGCCAGGGGTTGGTGGCTTTTATCAATCGGGTGGCCATCTCGGTGATCGCGGTGCAGGGACTCAATCTGCTCACGGGCTATACGGGCCAGATTTCCTTGGGTCAGGCCGCATTCATGACGGTGGGAGGGTACGTCTCGGCGTTGCTGGTGAACGACCTGGGTGTGCCTTTCCCGCTGGCTTTGATCTTGGCGGCATTGGGGGCAGGTGGCGTGGGTTTACTGTTTGGGTTGCCGTCGCTGCGGGTGAAAGGCTTCTATCTGGTCATGGCAACGCTGGCGGCGCAGTTCATCATCCCCTGGTTTACGCGCAATACTTTTCCCGAGTTGCTTAACGGCGCCCAGGGTCTGAACGTAAAGGTGCCGGTGATCTTCGGGTTCGAATTCAACGAGCCGCAACGGTATGTATATCTGACGCTGAGCATCCTGATCGTCACGACCATCGTCGCGCAGAATGTGAGTCGGTCGCGGTTGGGGCGTGCCTTCATCTCGATTCGCGACCATGATCTGGCGGCGGAACTGTTGGGAGTCAATCTGTTCAAGTACAAGTTGCAGGCTTTCTTCCTGGCCTCGGTATATGCGGGCATCGCAGGGTCGCTGGCCGCGCACCAGTTGCGGCACATCAACTCCGAGTCGTTCAATCTCAATGACTCCATCCTCATGTTGGGGATGCTGATTGTGGGGGGGCTCGGTACCGGCCTGGGGCCGTTCCTGGGTGCCCTCGTGATCGAGTTGCTCATCGAGGTGGCCACGCTGCTGGGTCCCGTGGTGTCTTCGCTGTTTCCCAACAGCGCCGGAGGTATTCAGGCCCTGCGTCCGTTGTTCTTCGGCCTGGCCCTCATGCTGTTCCTGATCTTCGAGCCACGCGGTCTTGCACATCGCTGGCAGTTGTTCAAGGCTTCGTGGCGCCTGCGGCCTTTCTCTCATTAGCATCTGAATCCCGGTCTGTGTGCCGGCAATCCGAGCGATTCTGGCGCAACTCATCATCGTCCCATCCACTGTTCGATCAATCACCCACTCACCCACACTCTCAGGAGGAGACGTCATGCGAAAGCAAGCTGTCTTACTGTTTGTTCTGCTGGCATTGGGCGCACTGATGCTGGCAGCCTGTGCGGCACCGGCGCCGGCTCCCACGGCGACCCCGGTGCCCCCGACGGAGGTCCCACCCACGGCAACACCCGCGCCTCCGGCCGAGGAGGAGGCTGCCCCGGCCGAAGAGGCGGCACCGATGGAGGAGGCGCCCGATCTGACCGGAGAGGCTATCACCATCTACCATTTCGGCGACCTGTCCGGCCCCTATGCCTCTATCACCGGTCCCCTGATC
>RFJM01000324.1 GCA_003694905.1 Caldilineae bacterium | reverse complement strand
TGATGAGGGTGATGTCGGGCAGGTGGGTGCCCCCCCGGAAGGGATCGTTGAGGATCACCACGTCTCCCGGGGCGAAGGCGATCTCCTGGATGGCCTGGGCCACCGAGAGGGGCATCGAGCCCAGGTGGACGGGGATGTGGGCGGCCTGGGCGATCATGCGGCCCTCGGCATCGAACAAGGCGCAGGAGAAATCGCGGCGCTCCTTGATATTGGGCGAATAGCCGGTGCGGCGCAGCACCATGCCCATTTCCTCGGCTACCGATGCGAAGAGGTGTTTGAAGATTTCCAGCCGGATGGGATCGTGGGAAGGGGACATACGCTGTTGACTCTTAGTAAGTCTGCTGCAGGACGGTCATGCCTGCGACCAAAATCGATTTCGTGTGGGGCCGTCTATTCGGTGTTTGTGGAACAACGTTGACCAATCGACCGGCGTCCATCAAGACGCCACCTCCACAACGAGATTATATCTCTCATCCACGCGGGCGACGTCGCCTCGTTCCAGGAAGATGGTGGTATCGGTCTGGACGATAAGGGCGGGGCCGGGAACGCGATGGCCGGGGCGAAGCTTCTCACCCAGGTAGAAGGGCGTTTCCACCAGACCTTCGTTCAGGACGACCGGTCGCCTGCCGATGAACGCGCTCGCAGGATCGGGGGCGTCCGGCTCGGCCTGGGGCAACTGGGGCCGCGGGACCGCACCGATGGCTTTCAGGCGCAGGTTGACGATCTCGACGGCCGCGGTGGGGTCGCTGTGACCGTAGGCCCGATGATGCGCAGCATGAAACGCCTGCACATAGTCGGCATTGAGCGGCACCGTAAGCTCATAGGACTGTCCCACGTAGCGCATGTCCACCAGGCGTTGCAGCCTGATCGCCTCTGCCGCGATCCCTTCGGCCATGATCTCACGGCGCCCGCGTTCGGCCAGCGGCTCCAGCAACCCCTCCAGTTTGGCGAAGGGTGTGTCACCCGGCAGCATGACCGTTTGCACGTAGTCCTTGATCACATCGGCCACCAGCATGCCGAAAGCGGAAAGGGTGGAAGCCGCCGGTGGGATGAGCACCCTGGGGATCCCCAGGCCGCGCGCCAGGTTGCAGGCGTGCAATCCACCCGCACCGCCGAAAGAGACCAGCGTGAAATCGGCGGGATCATAGCCCCGCTCCACGGAAATGACACGCAAGGCCCGCTCCATGTGGGCGTTGGCCACCTGAACCACGCCCAGGGCTGCGGTCTGGGCCGGTGTCAGGCCGGGCGGCGGTGTGAGGTGTAGGGCATGGGCCATGGCATCCAGCGCCTCTTCCGCCTGCGCGGCTGCCAGGCTCATGCGGCCACCCAGGAAGTAGTCGGCCGCCAGCCGTCCCAGGACCAGGTTGGCGTCTGTAACGGTGGGCTCGGTACCGCCCCGGCCGTAGCAGACGGGGCCGGGGTCGGCCCCGGCACTTTGCGGTCCCACGCGCAGGGCACCCCCGGCATCCACATAGGCGATGGACCCACCGCCCGAGCCTACCGTGTGGATGTCGATGAGGGGGATGCGGATGGGCAGGCCGCCCACTTCCCCTTCGGTGGTGACGCGGATGTCCCCATCACACAGGGCCACGTCGGTGGAGGTGCCCCCCATGTCGAAGGTAATGACCCGCTGAAAACCCGCGGCTGCAGCCACATATTGCGCCCCCACCACACCACCCGCCGGGCCCGATAGAATCGACCGCACTGCCTGCGCCCGCGCCTGCCGCGCGTGGATGCTGCCGCCGTTGGATTGCATGATGCGGAAATCATCCGCCTGTAGTTCCCGTTCCAGCCGGCCCAGATAGCGGTCCATGATGGGCGAGACGTAGGCATTGATAGCAGTGGTGCTGGTACGCTCGTACTCGCGGAACTCGGGCAGTACCTCGCAGGAGGGAGAGACGAAGAAGCCCGCCGCGCGCAACTGTGCGGCAATGGTCTGTTCGTGTTCGGGATGCAGGAAGGAAAAGAGAAGGCATATCGCCACCGACTCCACGCCCTGTTCGCGCAACTGCGTGACCAGGGCAGGCAGCGCTGCCGTATCCAGAGGAATGAGCACGTTGCCCTTGTGATCGACCCGCTCGCGCACTTCCAGCCGCCGTTCTTCGGGGATGAGCGGTTCAGGGCGGTCGGAGAAGAAGTCATAGATGTCGGTGCGGACCTGACGGCCGATGGCCAGGACGTCGCGAAAGCCCTCGGTGGTGACCAGCGCGGTGACTGCACCCTTGCGCTCGAGTAGGGCATTGGTGGCCACGGTAGAGCCGTGGACAATGCTCAGCCCGCGACGGCCTTCGCGTCCGCCCGGGACCAGCTCATCCAGGCCGGCCAGCACGGCCTCGGAAGGATCTTTCGGTGTCGATAGGAGCTTGAAGGAACGGAACTCCCCGCTGCGCTCGTCGAAGAGAACGAAGTCGGTGAAGGTTCCGCCAATGTCGATGCCGATTCTCATAGGAACAGTGGTAGAGATGACGGTGATATAAACAGGCAAAAGAATGGGCTAGAACGCGGCGAGGTGTTCATCCAGGCGGTCGGTGATGAACATGTGACCGGGTGCGTGGGTGATCATGTAGGGGATGCGGGCGGCCAGGGCCACGGCCTGGGGTGTGACGCCGCAGGCCCAGAAGACGGGGACTTCGCCCGGCTCGATGGGCACGGGGTCGCCGTAATCCGGGCGGCCCAGGTCGGCGATGCCCAGCGCCTCGGGTTCGCCGATATGAACCGGTGCACCGTGGACCGCGGGATAGCGGGCAGTGATCTGCACGGCCTGCGCCACTTGCGCGGCCGGGATGGGCCTCATGCTGACCACAAGGGGGCCGTGAAAAGGACCGGCGGCTCGCGTGAGCCGATTGGTACGGTACATGGGTACGTTGCAACCGCAGGCGAGGTGCCGCACGGGCAGTCCCGCGGATTGCAGGGCCCGCTCGAAGGTGAAGCTACACCCGAGCAGGAACGCTACCAGATCCTCCCGCCAGAGGTCAAGCAAGTTGGAAAGTTCTGCCACCAGTTGCCCATCCCGGTAGAGGCGATAGCGGGGCAGGTCGGTGCGCAAGTCCGCGTCCGCAGCCCAGCTCCTGTCCGGGTGGGGTGAACCTGGAGAGGTAACGTCGAGAAGAGGGCAGGGTTTGGGATTGCGGATACAGAAGCGCAGAAAGTCGAACGCCAGCTTTTCGGGAAGGATGACCAGGTTGGCCTGGGTGTAGCCCGGTGCCAGCCCGGCGGTGGGGCCGGTCCAGCGGCCCTCGCGAATGGCCTCTCGCGCCTCTCTGCCGTTCTCGAACATGGCTCACATCCCGAGATAGGCTCTTTGCACCTGCTCGTTGTGGAGGAGATCTTCGCCGCTGCCCGAGAGGACAACCCGGCCCGTTTCCAGCACATAGGCCCGGTGGGCTATCTCCAACGACTCGCGCACGTTCTGCTCGACCAGGAGGATGGTGATGCCGTCCTCCTGGTTGATGCGCTGGACGAGCTCGAAGATGAGATCCACCAGCTTGGGCATGAGGCCGAGGGAAGGTTCGTCGAGCATGAGGATGCGGGGGCGGGCCATCAATCCGCGGGCGATGGCCAACATCTGCTGTTCGCCGCCGCTGAGGGTGCCGGCACTCTGGTTGCGGCGCTCGGCCAGCCGCGGGAAGAGATCGAACACCCGCTCCAGGGTCTCCTCGCGTTCTCGGTCGCTGCGCAGGAAAGCGCCCAGATAGAGGTTGCGCAGAACGGACTGGCGGGCGAAGATGCCCCTGCCTTCGGGCACGTGGGCCACGCCCAGGGCCGAGATCTGGTGGGTCTTGAGGGTGTGCAGGGGGGTGTCGTCCAGGAAGATCTCGCCGCGAGCAGGAGGCCGCATGCCCGAGATGGCGCGGAGCAAGGTGGTTTTGCCCGCGCCGTTGGAGCCGATGACCGCCACGATTTCGCCTTCGCGCACATCGATGCTGACATCGTGCAAGGCGGGCACTTCGTCGTATCGCACTTCAATGGATTGCACGCGTAGCACGGTACTTCTCTCCCAAATAGGCTTCGATGACGCGGGGGTTCGTGGCGATGTTCTCGGGTGTATCGTCGGCGATGAGTTCGCCCGAGTCAAGCACGACGACCCGCTCGGCCAGAGGCATGATGACCTTCATAACATGCTCAACCAGGATCATGGTGATCCCTTGCTCGCTCAGCTTGCGCACCATAGCCACGGCATCGTTGATTTCGCTGGGGTTCAGCCCGGCCATGGCCTCATCGAGGAACAGGAGCCTGGGCTTGGTGGCCAGGGCCCGAGCCAGCTCCAGTCGCTTCTTGTTGGCGATGGTGAGGTTGCGCGCCAGTTCATGGCGGCGGTCGATGAGTCCGGAGAATTCCAGGATCTGGAGAGCGTGGCGCCGGGCCTCTTCGACTCGCGGGTAGCGCAGGAACGCTCCCACCATCACGTTTTCCAGCACGGTCATCTCGCGCAGGACACGGACGATCTGAAAGGTGCGGGCGATACCGGCCTGGCACACTCGCTCGGGCGGCCAGCCGGTGATATCGCGCCCCTGGAAGCGCACCCGGCCGCGTGTGGGGGGATAGAAGCCGGTGATGCAGTTGAACAGGGTGGTCTTGCCGGCCCCGTTGGGTCCGATCAAACCCAGGATCTCGCCCTCTTCCACCTGCAGGTGGATGTTATGGTTGGCGGTGAGGCCGCCGAACTGCTTGGTCAGTCCCTCGATCTCAAGCAACGGCATCGTCGGCGCCTCCTTCGGCAGTGGCGACCGGCAGGGAATCATTGACCATCCCGCGAGCAGCACGCTTGTGCTGCCACTCCCGGTAGATGCCCATGAGGCCGGCCGGCTGGTAGACGGAGATGAGCATGATCAGCAGACCGTAAACGACCAGGTGCAAGCCACCGGCACGCCCCGCCAGGTAGACACGGGTGTATTCGGCCATGGGAATGAGAACGGCCGCGCCGATGATGGGCCCGAGCAGCGTCCCCGTTCCCCCCAGGATGGCGACCAGGGCCATCTGGATGGAAATGGCCAGGGCAAAGACCGTGTTGGGGCTGATGTAGAGTACGAACTGGGCGTAGAAGGTGCCCACGATGGCTGTGAAGGCCGCGCTGATCATCATGGCATACAGCTTGTAGCGGGTGATGTTGATGCCCAGGCTACGGGCTGCCTCCGAATCTTCGCGAATGGCCTTCAGGTAGTAGCCCATCCGCGTTCGTTCCAGGCGATAGGTAACCAGGACGATCAGTGCCAACATGGCCAGGATGATGTAGTAATAACCGGCTTTGAACTCCTGGAACTGATAGTCGATGAGCCGGTCCCCGCGGATGATGGGCAAATAGATGCCGACGGCGCCGCCCACGGCTTTCCAGTTGCGGAAGATGACGGCGAAGATCTCGCCGGCCGCAATGGTGGCGATGGCGAAGTAGTGTCCCACCAGGCGGAAACTGGGCCAGCCGATAACGATGGAGACCAGCACCGCAACGCCCGCTCCCACAAACATCCCCAGCCAGGGGGAGATCCCCCACTCGGTGAAAAGATAGGTGGAGGTGTAGGCTCCGAGCCCAAAGAAGATGGCGTGGCCGAAGGAGACCTGGCCGGCGTAGCCGCCGAGGATGTTCCAGGCCAGCCCCAACACACTCCACATGACGACCAGGATCATGGTGCGCTGCAGGAAGGGCTGGGCCACATAAAACGGAAAGGCCAGCAGGAGGAGAACGACCAGGACCAGTACGAGGAGCTGCCAGCGAATTCTCTGCATGTTCCGCCTCCTATCGCCGTCCCAACAGGCCCTGCGGCCGGATGAAGACCACGCCCAGATAAATGGCGTAGATGAGAACCGTCTTGAATCGAGGTTCCCACAAAAAACCGCCCAAGACCTGTACGATGCCGATGATGATACCGGCGATGAAGGCTCCGGGCACGCTGCCAAACCCACCCAGAGCTACGGCCACGAAGGTGACGAGGACGAAGACCGTCCCCACTTCGGGGAAAATGGGATTGAAGGTCGCGAGTAGCGCGCCGGCCACGCCCACACTCGCCAGGCCCAGGCCCCACGCCAGCGCGAACATGCGCTCGGTGTTGATGCCCATCAGTCCCGCGACTTCCTTGTCTTCGGCCGTGGCCTCCAGGGCCCAACCCGTGCGCGTGCGCTTGAGGAAGAAATAGAGCAAACCGGTGGTGATCACCGCGCCCAGTGAGGCAAACAATTGGGGCCGGCCGATGAAAATGCCGAAGAGTTCGATGCGTCCGCTCAGGAGGGTGTCACCGATGCGCCGATAGTCCTCGCTCCACAACACCTGGGCCAGGTTACGCAAGAACACCATCAGGCCAAAGGTGACAAAGATCTGGGCCAGCATGGGCGCATCAAGAACGTACCGGATCAGCAGGCGATAGGTGATCACCCCGAGGATGAAGAGGAGAAGGGCAACCACAGGCAGCGAGAACAGCGGGTCGATGCCCCACAGGGTCCACATCCAAAAGGTGGCATACATGGCCAACATCAGATGTTCGCCATGTGCAAAGTTCACGATATCCATGACCCCGAAGATCAGCGTCAACCCCACCGAGAGAAGGGAGAAGACGAAGCCGATCAAGATGCCGCTGACCAGGGTCTGAAGGAAGAGAACGAGTTCAGGAGACAAGGCAGGCCTCACTCAGGTGGCAGAAGGGGCGATGGCGGGGGGAGAGCGGCGTCCCGGCAGGGGAGGCGCCGGGACGCCGGTAAGGGAGAGCCAAAGGGCTCCGGCAGCGGTTAGCGTTCGGACCACTTGGGGAAGGGCCAGACGATCTCGGCCGAGGCCAGGTCGAAGGGCCACACGGTCTTGTACTCGCCGTCCTGAATCTGGACGATGATGCCGCTGCCCAGGACGTTCTGATGGGTCTCGGGATCGAACTTGATACCCTTCCAGGGCATGATGATCTGATCGGCGGGGATGTCGGTTTCGAGCAGAGCCTGCTGGATGGCCGCGGGGTCGGTGGAGCCGGCACGGTTGATGGCATCGGCTAGGGTGAGCATGCCGGTGAAAGCACGCGCCGAGTTACCGTTCATGTTGGTGCCGTAGCGCTCCTTGTACATGTCGTTGACGGCCTTGATGATGGGCTTGGACTCGGCCAGGTCCAGCGCCCAGACTTCGCGGCTGAGGATGTAGTTGGCATCATCACCCAGGGTCTGCACGAACTCCGAGGCTACGAAGCCTGCATCCATGGCGATGATGGCCGTGGGCGCGTAGTCCAGTTGCTTGTAGGTCTGCATGTAGAGGATGGCATCGGAGACATAGGAGGCCTGAAGCAGAGCCACATCCTCGCCCGCAGCCTTGAGCTTCTGCACCTCGCTGCTGACATCGGAGGCTTTCGCCTCGTAGGGGATGTTGGCGACAACCTCGTAGCCGTACTGCTGGGCAAACTCGTTCTCCAGGGTGGCCACATCCGTGCCCCACAGGGTGTTTTCGTTGAGGATGGCCACGCCGCTGACATCATAGCCCTTGGCCTTCATCTCGTCCAGGAACTCGAAGAAGTTTTCGGCAAAGAGCTTGTCGTAGGGCGTGGTGCGGAAGAACCATTGGAAGCCGCGTTCGGTGAGGGTGGGAGAGGTGGACTCAGGGTTGAGGAAGGGCACGCCTTCGCGTTCGGCCACCTGGCTGGCCGTAGCCGTGACCGCGCTATTGTAGGAGCCGACGAGCGCGGTCACATTCTCTGTGGTGATCAGGCGCTCGGCCTCGGCCGCGCCCTTTTCGGGATCTGCCTCGTGGTCGCCAAACACCAGTTTGATCTTGGCGCCGCCCAGATTGGGCAGGCCCGCGCTCTTGGCCAGGGGCAGATTCAGATCGTATTCGTTGTTGATGATGTCGGTGGCCAACTCCACGGCATTTTTCAGATCGACGCCGGTCGCGGCCAGAGCACCGGAAAGTGGATAGATGGCACCGATGACGATCTCCTCAGGCGCGGCCGGCGCCTGTGCCTCCTCTGCCGCGGGCTGTTCGGCCGGAGCTGGCGCCGCCGGAGCAGCCGGCTGGGGCGCGACACAACCCGCCAACACGAGGCCCGCAAGGACCAGAATCAGCAGAACACGGGTCAGACGTAACATAGTGTACTCCTCCTGTGTGGTGAGAGACGGCTGCTCATGGGCCGACATGCCGAAGCCGGCCGGGGCCACCAGCCGCGCCCATGTCGCCGCGACGAGAGCTGCTGCGCCTACCTGTGTCTGTCGCGCCGCATTCTCTCGCCATGCGTTGCGGTTGGCAGGCCCCTGCAACGGACTCCATGGTGTCGGCCACAAGTGTAGCAAAGGCCAGGCGGAAAGTAATAGATATCCCAGTCTAACGGATAAGCTGTAGGAAGAGAAGAGCAAATTGCGGGAAATAGAGGCCCATTCTTCCGTCAATCTGTAGCAAAAGGCCCTTCCCGTTCCATCATCCGCTCACCGCTCCTGCCCGCGACGCCCTCCCTGAGCTGCCAGGCAAGCACGGCCGCATACAGATTCATCCTCTCCTCGGCCGACGCCAGGTCCAGGTCACAGAGCCTCGCACACTTCTCCAGCCGGTACAGGAGGGTGCTGCGATGCAGAAACAACGCCTTGGCGGCAGCGCTGGCATTGCCACCACAGCGCAAATAAACTGCCAGGGTGTGGAGCAGTTCGCTCTTGTTGCTGACATCGTGATCGGCCAGGGTGCGCACGCAAAGGGTATAGCGATTCTCCAGGTATTGGTCCTCGCCCAGGTGATAGAGCCAGTGCAGTAGACCCAGCTCCTCAAAGCGCAACAGCGGCTTCCCGAAATCGAGACGACCGTGAATAGTCGCCGCCTCCCTGGCCTGTCGATAGCTGCGAGGCAGATTGGCAATCCCCTCGTGAGCCGCGCCCAACCCGGCCGTGATCCGCATCCCCTGCTCCCAGAACATCGTCAGCACCTGCTCAACCGGCTGCAAGTGCTCCTCCCTCAGGACCAGGACCAGTTCCCCTCGCCTGTCGGTAAACAGTGGGGCTCTGGTTTGAGCTTCGGCCGCCCGTTGCAATCTCCCCAGCAGCAGACCGCGCTCGGGAGAAGCGGCGTCGGGTGCGCTCAGCACCATGATGCGGTAAGTCTCGTCGGCCTCGAGTCCCACCTCCGCGGCCTTTCGCTGCAGGGTCGGGGTAATGCGCAGGTCGGAACTCAGCAGATCGTCCAGCAGATCACCGTAGCGCCGTTCGCGGGCCCGTTGCAGGTCCCGCTCCTTGGTGATGATCAGGGCGGCTACGGTTGCGGCATGCTCGATGGCGACGAAATCCAGCTGGGTCAGCGAACGGGCATCCGCCAGGACCCAGACGTAGCCCAGGATCACACCGCCGGCCACAATGGGGGCAACGATCCGTTCCAGGGTCATGCCCAGTGCGGGGATGGGGCCCAGGCGCATGGGACGGGGAGAGCGTTGGAGATCTGCCAGGACGCCCCTCTCCTTCAGCATCTGCATCATCGCCGCCGAGGAGCCCATCCGCCGCACGCTCAGATTCCTGGCCTCGTCTACGGCACCGCGGTGGGTGTATGCCAGCAGGGTGAAGTCGCTGTCCTCAATACTCACCGACCGATCGATGAGATGGGCGAGCGCCCGCGCCAATGCCTGCAGCCCGGCCCCCTCTACCACCAGTTGTGTGAGCGTTTGGTGAATGCTGAGGGACTTGCTGAGGAGTTCCTGCTGTTCGGCGATGATGGTCTGCGAGATCTGTTTGCCCAACTCCAGAAGTGGGACTTGCCAGGGAAGCTCGACGACCGGAAAGTCGAGTTCATCTGCCGCCCGGCACACGGTACGAGGCACATGTTCGAAGTAGCGCCCCACCGTAACCACCATGCCCGCCAGGCCCTTATGTGCCAGGGCCTGTACCAGTGCCCGCTGTTGCTGCCCCGGTTCCTGCAGGGCAAAAGCCGTGGTCAGCAGCAGTTCATCCTGTTGCAGCCAATCGGTCATTCCCGGCGTATCGGCGATCTGCGGCCACTGTACCGCGCGATCCAATCCCTGCTTCCCGGCCACCACACGCGCTTGCCGGAAGAGCTCGATCTCATCGAGAAGCTGGCGCAGCGTAAGCATGTGTCGTTCTGTATCCCGTCGCTGGGAACCGCCTGCCTCGGCGGAGCAAGGATGGGTGATGTGGGCGGCCGAATCGGGAGCTCGCCAGGGGAGACGGTGCTTGCACGACGCCGAGCGGTTGCGCGCGCGACCGTCCCGCTACAGATGTGCGGTGTTCCTCCCCCAGCTTGCAGGAGGCAAGTATACCACAGCGTAGCGCGATCGAGACAAAGCCGCAGTGGATCGGGCGTGCGTTTCGATTTTGGGGCAGGCGGGGTGCGGCGCCCCCCGGGAAAACCTGCAGTCCCACCCAACCGGACGCCCCCACCGCCTCAGCTTGCCGCGCCGTGCTGGGTGGCCCGGTGTCCGGAGAGGCCGGAAAGCCGGTCCTACATGCAGCCGCGCCCGAGAAGCTGACACCGTGGCGGCCGCGCCTCCCGTTGGCCGGGGCTGCGGATGCGGGCGCTCCCCCGCTCCCCCGTGAGGTTCGTGCGTTGATAAAGGTTAGGCGGGGTACTCCGCGGGGCGGAGCTCTGCACGTGGTGGCCTTGGCCCCGCAGGCAGGGGTGGGTGTACCCTTCTGCTATAGCCACACGGGTGGGTAAGACTGTGTAGCTGCGGGCACCAGCCCGATACAGGCCACGGCGGCCGGGGCAAACCGCAACGCCTCAAAGCCGGCTACGGAGCACTCGCGGTGGAGCCTTCCCCGGCAGTTGATGCCCCCGCCAACCCGGTGAACCACCCGTGGATGCGCCACGACCCGAGTTTGGTCCCGAACCGCAGACGCGGCGCCGAACCTTACGTGGGGGGTCCGGGGGGCATGTAATAGTC
>RFJM01000323.1 GCA_003694905.1 Caldilineae bacterium | reverse complement strand
GGGACAGCCTTTCCAGCCTGTCCGGATGCCGGTCCACGCAGCACGGCTTGGCAAGCTCAAACGCTCGTTAGTCGTCTGGTCGGGTCAGGCCGCCTCTTTTTCCGGGGGGCGCTGCCCGCGAGCTGCCCCCAAATGAAACACACCCCCTCCTACTGCCACCAACAGACTCTAGAACCGAGTCGGATTTACCCCTTTGTGGCGTCAAGGTTTACAATGTCGTCATGGCCAAGAAAGAGAAACAGCGAATTCTCTTGATCGAGGATGAGCCCCATCTCCGCAAGACGCTGAAACTCAATCTGAAAAGAAGCGGCTACAAGGTCTCCACCGCCGGGGACGGACTCAAGGGGCTGGAGCTGGCCCGCTCGCAAAACTTCGATCTCCTGATCGTCGATCTCATGCTCCCCGGCATGGATGGCATCTCGCTCATCCGCAGCGTCCGACGCGAATCTACCGTGCCTATCATTGTGCTCACGGCCCGAACAGGAGAAATGGATAAGATCGTGGGACTGGAAAGTGGTGCCGACGATTACATCACCAAGCCGTTCAGTCTGGGCGAGTTGCTGGCGCGGGTACGCTCGCAGTTGCGGCGGGCAGGGATATCAAAGATGCAGGAGGTGTTGGTGTCGGGTAGCCTCAGGCTGGATCTGGTAAGCAGGCGGGTCGAGAAGGATGGTGTACCCCTCAAACTCAGCCCAAAGGAATTCAGTCTGCTGGCGGAACTGATGCGTCATGAAGGAGCCGTGCTGAGCCGCGATCTCTTGCTTTCACGCGTCTGGGGCTACGACTATGTGGGAGACACGCGCACGGTCGATGTGCACATCCGCTGGCTGCGGGAGAAGGTCGAGGCCGATCCGTCGCATCCCAGCCTGATCCAGACCGTGCGGGGCGTGGGCTATCGTTTCGAGGGGGGATCTGTCGAAGAGGACGAAGAACAAGAAGGGATGGAGGATGAGGAGGTGTTGGAGCTATGACCGGTTGGGGTTGGGCGTTCCTGCTGCTCGCCGTTGCGTCGGCGACGCTGGCAGTATGGCGCTGGCAATCTGCCGAACGGAGCCGCAAAGAAGTAGAGGAGAAGTGCCGTCAGACGCAGGAGGAAGCTCGCATCAGCCGCGTGCTGTGCGGGCGTTATGATCGGTATCTGCAGGCACTCGATATCATCACATCTCACCCCCTCTTCCTTGTAGACGAAGCACGTACCATTCTCTGGTCTAATCAGGCGGCTCGCGAGGTTTGCACGACAGAGGTGGAGGCCGGTGTACCGCTGGCCAATGCCACTGACCTGTACGAGCTTATCGAGCTGGTTGATGCAGCCTGGAAAGATGATCTGCCTCACGAGCGACAGATGAGCAAGGGCGGCGCCGTGTACTATGCGGTAGCCAGGCGTCTGGCAGGGGACCCGCCCCTGGTAGCGCTGCGTCTGCGAGACGTGACCGAGCTACAGCGCCTGGGACGGGCGAGGCGTGACTTTGTGGCCAACATCTCTCATGATCTCCGTACCCCCATCGCTGCCATCCAGGTGATGGTGGAGACGCTGCAGGGGACCGCGAACCTGAGTGAGAAGCGCCGCCGCAAGCTGCTGGCGGGAATTGCCGATCAGACCGAGACCCTGCAACATCTCGCTCAGGAGATGTTGGACCTGAGTCTGATCGAATCGGGCCGTATGCCATTGAGGCTCGTGAGCACCCCGGTCGAAGCTTTGATCATGCCGGTAGTGCAACGCATGCAGACCCAGGCGGAGCACAAGGAAATCGACATCGAGCTGGACATCCGCGCCCGACGACAGGCACTGGCCGATGTGGAGAACGTGCAGAGAGTGCTCCAGAACCTGTTGCACAATGCTATCAAGTTCAGCCCTGCCGGGAGCAAAGTATTGGTGGGAGCGGTCGACGTTAAAGACGAAGTGCGCCTTTTTGTGCAGGATAACGGCCCCGGCATTGCGCCTGAAGACATCGACCGCATCTTCGAACGCTTCTACAAGGGAGACCGCACGCGCAGCCGCAGCGGGACCGGTCTGGGACTGGCCATCGCCCGTCACATCGTGGAAGGGCACGGAGGGCGCATCTGGGTCGAGAGCGAGTACGGCGAGGGCGCTACCTTCTATTTCAGCCTACTGGTGGGCTGAAGCTGACCAGTCTTCCCATGTCAGCAAGGGGAACCGGAGCCAACCGTCGGCATCGGCCGGGGATGGATGCAACGGGGGTTGGTTCTGGGGAACCACTCGTAGGGCGGTACCTTGCACGGCGCTCATCTCCTGCCAGGGTATGAGCTGCCACGTTACGAACATCCCCTGTGCATCCCATTCGCGCGGCAAGATGCCCATGTGACCGCTGGCTTGAACGAGCTGACGACCACCGGCATCCAGCAACGCGCTCTGGATCTGCAGGCGCGCCCAGCCGGACAATACCGGTCCGCCGGTACGCCAGACCTGGAAAATGCCTGTGGCATCGGGCTCATGCGCAGGCCGAAAGACCCCCTGTGCGACCAGCCCGAGCTGCGGGCCAAACTCCACCCGAACGCGACCATCGGCGCGGAACTCACTCTCCGCCAGATAGAGGGCACCGCTCTGCACCGGCTCAAGGGTAAGCTCAAGCAGCTCTTGGATAGAGGCAGGAGGCATGGCCGAGTTGCCCACCAAGATGATCGCTGCATCTCCTGCCTGCAACAGAGGCCAGGCGCCGCGGGCATCGAACCAGTGGAGAGAGGGATTGTGATGCGCGAAAAACCGGCTCGTGGGCGTCTGCTCGTAGAGGAACATGAAAGTCGGATGTTTGTAGAGGTCCGAGGACAGATAGACTTCGCCGCTCGCGGGATGTGTCCGCAACCATTGCCAGGCGTCGGTCATGTCTACCTCGAAGGCGTCGGCGGTGGCGGGCGAGGGTCCCCAGACATAGAAGTAGTCGCGGACGGTGATGGCGGTGTGCACCACCAGGGGGACAAGGAATAGTAGCACCGGCCAGACATCGGGACGGACGTCCAGATGGGAGGATAGACGGTCGAGCCAGACAACCGTCTGGGCCAGTCCGATGGCCGGGAGGAAGTAGACGGCCGGGATTACGCCCAGGACGCGCGGCAACGTGGGATAGCGGTCGGTGGCCAGAAACGAGGGCGATGCCATAACCAGCAGCCAGAGCAGGAGAAAGGCATAAACGGGATTGCGCCAATGACGCAGACAGACAAGCAGACCGAGTAGCGCCAGCAGGGCGTTGAGGGGATCGTATACGGCGCGACCGGGCAGATTGTAGAATCGTGCCTGATCACCGGCACCGGGCAAGACAAACTGCAGGAGATTGGCCCAGGCCGCGCGGGCGACGGTCGGCAGGGCCGAGAGCAGGGAACCATCCTGAAAGGCGCTAACCTGGCTGGCACGCTGGGTAAAGCTGCCGGGATGGGTGAGGAAGTAGTAGCCAAGGGGAGCAAAGACCAGGCCGGCAATGGCGAACAAAATGATATGGCCCGTCACGAAATGGAGGACGCTGTTGACGCGTTCATCGAGGCGCAGGTTCAAGAGCGAAGCCAACAACCACCCCCCCGAAAACAGGGCCACCATCACCGGTACAAAGCGACTGGCCGTATAGAAGTGAGTTCCCAGCCCCATGAAGAGACCGGCCACCCCGAACCAGATCCAGCGTTTCTGATTCACACCGCGCCAGAAGGCCGCCATGGTAAGCGCCGTCATGGTGGTGGTGAAGACGCCGCGAATCCCGAAGCGAGAAAAGTGGATATGCCAGTATGAAGTACTGACGTAGAGGGCACCTGCCAGGGGCAGTAGCAGGCTGAGGGTCTCGGCCAGATGCTCGGGCCAGATGTCGCGCTTGCGCCGCCGGGCGTGGGCGAAAAGCTCATAGCCAAGCCAGAGAGTGGCCAGACAGGTAACGATGCCGGCCAGGACCGAAGGAAGACGTACGGCCAGGGGGGTGACGCCGCCGACCGCGATGCTCAGGGCCACAATCCACATATGCAGGCCCTCACGGCCGAAATTCCCGGGGAAGAAGACCTGTCCTCGGCCGGCCAGCACATCCAGTGCGTCGAGTCCGTCGGCGGCTTCGTCACCGAACAGGCCAGGCGGTATATCGGCAATTTGCCAGAAACGCAGGAACGCGGCCACAATAAGAACAGCCAACAGGCTGTACCAGATCCACCGAGAACGATTGCGGCTGTGCGAACTCTCGCTCATAGGGCCCCATTGTAGGCGAAGCCCGGCCCAGGGGTGAAATTCGAGCGCCGCCCGACGATGCTATGCCCGCTTTTGCCAAAACCCTGCTCAAGATCGCCGTCAGTGTCGGTCTGATTCTCCTGCTACTAAGCAAAATAGACACGGCTGCCATCGGCCGGCAGCTCGCAGCCGCCGATCTGCGCTGGACGCTGGCAACCACGGCGCTGTTCATTGTCAGCATCCTCCTCAGGACCGTACGCTGGAAGATCCTGTTGGATGCCCAGGGTGTACGCGTACCCTACCTGCGGCTAAGCCGCTGGTACTATATCGGAGCCTTTTTCAATACGCTCTTGCCCACAGGTTTCGGCGGCGATGTGGTACGCACCGTTGAGCTGGCCCAGTACAGCAGGCAGACCCCGAGCGCGGTGGGAACCGTGTTGCTGGACAGGTTTCTGGGGATTCTGGTGCTGCTGGGGCTGGGGGTAGTTGCCATTCCTCTCAGCAGGGCCGATATTCCCATGTCGCTCTATGCCGTGGTTGTGGCGCTCTTTGTGCTCGCGGCAGGGGGTTTTGCGCTGCTGCGCCAGCAACGGCTGGTGATGTACCTGCGAGACCGCCTTCTCGGCCTGCTGCCCGGGGCACTACGCTCGCGAGTAGAGAGGCTCACCTGGTTTCGGCCCCTCTATATGGCGTTACAGGGATATGAGCGCCGTATACTCTTTACGGCCCTGGCCGCTTCGCTCATTTTCAACTTTGACTGGATCCTGATCAACATGCTGGCAGGTCTGGCCGTAGGAATCAGATTGCCGGCGGCAGACTATCTTGTCCTGGTGCCTCTGGTATCGCTGGCCCTGTTGCTGCCTTCCTTCGGCGGCGTAGGGGTGCGCGAGCTGAGCTACGTGGGCCTGTTTGGACAACTGGGCGTTCCCGGTGAGACGGCTTTTGCCATGTCGCTCATCGTCTATGCGGCGACCGTCGTTACAGGTCTTGTCGGCGGACTACTCCTGCTCGAGCAGACTTTGCGCCCTCAACCGACCTCTCGTCCCGAGCCTGAACTGTAGCTATCCCAGGGTACGTTTCAAAGTGGGGCGGCTGGTGCGCCGGGCCGGTAAGGGCCCCCAGCAAGGGGGGGGCGGGGGCGCTGCCCCGCATCCGCGGCGTCGGCCGACCAGACAGGCGGCCGGGGTTTCAGCTTGTCAGGCAGAGCTGTATGTAGGACAGGCTTTCCAGCCTGTCCGGATGCCGGCCCACGCAGCACGGCCTGGCGAGCTGAAACGGTCGTTACTCGTCTGGTCGGGTCAGGCCGACTCTTTTCCGGGAGGCGCTGCCCCCCGGCCGCCCCCCAAATTGAAACACACCGGCCACCCTACTCGGTTTTGACAAAAGTCTGGTGGCAGGGTATGATCACCACGGTCGTGCTAGATGGGGAGCTAGCGGTGCCCTGCACCCGCAATCCGCTATAGCGGGATCGAATTCCTCCCCGAGGATGAGCACGGCTCTCGTGTCTGCGCCGGCAGTGTCACGGCGTGGGTCTCGTGCGGCGTGAGCCTGTGAACCGGGTCAGGACCGGAAGGTAGCAGCCCTAAGCAGTCACTCACGGGTGCCACGAGGATGCCTGCGTCGGACTGCAGGAGAGCGGCGGAAGTCGGTGCGAATTCGACGGGAGGTGCACGACCATGTCTTATCGGCCCGTGCTCTGGATTCAGGGCACGGGTTTTTCTTTGGTGGTCAGCCGGGAGCCGGGTATCGCTCGCGCCTACCCTCGAGGTGCCCCCGCCTCGCCCAGCGGGGCCGGACAGGATCGACGGAAGGTTGCGAATCACCCCGAAAATGACACGCGCCGGCGATTTGTGTTAACGGACAAGTTGAGCCAAAATAAGGTGAGCCAACCAATTTGCAAGAAGCGGCTCTGTTGTTCCACCGCACCATGCCGGGACCAGACACCAGGAGACCGTTTCTACTGCACTATTCTGACTCAAGCTCAACATTGTTTCATTGCAAGCCAAGGAGGGCCACATGTTTGTCAAAGACGCCATGACCCCCGACCCCATCACGGTTTCGCCGCAGACCACCCTGCCTGAGATCGCTCAGATCATGCGCGAGAAAAAGATCCGCCGTGTGCCCGTGGTGGAGGATGGTCGGCTCGTCGGCATCGTTTCGGATCACGATGTCATGGCCAGTATGCCCTCACCGGCCACTACCCTGAGCCGGTGGGAGATGAATGCGTTGTTGGATAGGGTGACTGCCCGCGAGATCATGACCAGCCCGGTGTATGTTACCAGCCCCGATTGCCCGCTCGAGGAGGCAGCTCGGGTGCTGATTGAGAGGAAATTCGGGGCCATGCCCGTGCTGGATGGAGACAAGCTGGTGGGCATCATCACCGAGACCGATTTCTTCCGCGTCTTTGTGGAAATGCTCAGCGGTGGCGAAGTGCCTGGGCTGCGCTTCGTCCTGAGCGTGGAGGAAGGACGGGGCGTGCTGGCCCAAATCGGTGCCATCG
Source organism: Caldilineae bacterium (assembly GCA_003694905.1). Lineage (GTDB taxonomy): Bacteria > Chloroflexota > Anaerolineae > J102 > J102 > J102. The sequence continues at coordinate 3,232 of RFJM01000323.1, read as the reverse complement.
TCAACGAAAACGGCGGCAATATCATTGCCGTGGCCACCCTGAACGAGCCGGGTGGCAAGCGCAAACGAGTTATGGTGAAAGAACAGGGAGCCGACGCGGGCAAGCTCAAAGCGGCACTTGAGGCTGTGGACATCGACGTTGTGGATGTGCGCGAACGACGGATGTGCGCCATCCGTGCGGTACCCTGATGTCGTGTCGACAGATGGCAAGTAATAACGGCCTGGCTCTCAGCCAGGCCGTTATTTTAGACACCCATGCGATTGAGTCGCAGGATCTCGCCGGTGGTCTGCACCGTGGTGGGTATATGCCCGGGTAACGGCATGATGCGTTCGTGGATGGCGTCGATGATCCATTCCTTCTGCGGGAAGAAGCCTTCTTCCAGCTCGGCCGGCGGCGTTATCCAGTTACGAGAACCGAGAACGACGGCAGGGCCATCCAGGTAGTCGAAGGCCAGCTGGCTGACATTGGAGGCGATGGTATGGGCAAAGGAACCTCGCTCACAGGCATCGGAAGCGATCAAGATCTTGCCGGTCTTCTTGACCGACTCGACGATTGGTGCATAGTTGAGGGGATTGAGAAACCGCGCATCGATGACCTCGGCCGTGACGCCGTAGCGCTCCTCCAGTTCCTGGGCTGCGGCCAACGCCCGGTACAGGGTGGCACCAATGGTCACGATGGTGATGTCAGAGCCGGTTCGGCGCAACGCAGGCTCGCCCATTGGTACCTCGTAGTACTCCACCGGCACCCCCCCTTCCACCAGGGTTTCCGGTTCGGGGTACAGCCGTTGGCTTTCGAAGAACACCACCGGGTCCGTTCCGCGTAGCGCCAGGTTTAACATGCCTTTGGCATCGTAGGCGGTAGCGGGGAACATGACTTTCAGACCGGGTATGTGCGCGACGATCGAGGTCCAGTCCTGGGAATGCTGTGCACCGTACTTGGAGCCTACCGAGACCCGCAGCACCATGGGCATCTTCAGGACATTGGCCGACATGGCCTGCCACTTGGCCATCTGGTTAAAGATCTCATCCCCCGCCCTACCCATGAAATCGGTATACATCAGCTCGGCCACCACCCGTCCACCCGAGATGGCGTAACCGACGGCCGTGCCCACGATGGCTGCCTCCGAGATAGGCGTATTGAACAGACGATGATAGGGCAACGCCTCCGTCAAACCCCGATACACGCCGAAGGCCCCCCCCCAATCCCGATTCTCTTCTCCATACGCCACCATGGTGGGATCTTCGTAGAAGCGGTAGAGCATGGCTTCGAACAGAGCTTCCGCGTAGGTCAGACACCGTGCCTTCGGCAGGGGGTTGCCTTTCTCGTCCAGGCCAAAGCGCGCCTTTTGCGATGTTATCTTGAAGCGCGTCTTCTCTTTGGGCAACAATACTTCCGGTGCGCCTTCGGCCATGCGATCTCGCATCTCATTGGAAAACATCATGTTGCCGATGGCATCACTGTGCACATCCACCCGAGGCGAGACCTCGAGATCGACGGCCGCCTGCAGAACTTTGCGCAGCCGCTCGCGCGCATCCTCGCGCAGGCGGTTCAGCAGTTCCTCATCCGCATGGCCGTTGGCCAACAGATACTCGCCGAAAGCCACCAGCGAATCCTGCTGCATCCACAGCTCCAGCTCCTCTTTCGTGCGGTAGGCCATTGCGTCGGAAGGCGAATGCCCCGAAAAGCGATAGGTCACCGTGTCCAAGAGCACCGGCCCCTTGCCTTCCAATAAGATCTTCTTCTTGCGCTCGATGGCATCGGCTACAGCCAGGGGATTGTAGCCGTCGATCCGCTCGGCATGCATGGCCTCGGGATTCACCCCCAGCGCGACCCGCGCCAGCATACCAAACCCCATGGTCTCGCCCTGGGGCTGTCCTCCCATTCCGTAGAAGTTATTCATGAAATTGAATAGGATAGGGGGGGCACCGCCGATTTCCTCCGGCCATAACGTGTGATACTGGTCCATGGCAGCGAACATCATCGCCTCCCATACCGGCCCGCATCCCATGGACCCGTCGCCGATGTTGGCAATGACGATGCCCGGCTTGCGGTTAACGCGCTTGAACAATGCCGCACCGGTGGCGATATCGGCCGAGCCGCCGACAATGGCGTTGTTGGGCATGACGCCGAACGGCGGGAAGAACGCATGCATCGAGCCGCCCATCCCCTTGTTGAAGCCGTTTTCCCGACCGAAGATTTCCGCCAGTGTACCGTAGAGTACGTAGTTTGTGGCCAGGTCTTTGACGGTGCCATCGGCCGACAACCGTTCTACCACGCGTAGTGGCCTACCATCCATGTACGTCTCCATGATCTCCAGCAGGGTTTGCTCATCCAGCTTGCTGATGGCCGAGAAGCTCTTGGCCAGGATCTCCCCATGGCTCCGATGTGATCCGAAGATGAAGTCATCCGGGGTCAGGTGAAATGCCTGACCGACCACGGCCGCTTCCTGGCCGATCGAGAGATGTGCAGGACCTTTGTGCGTGTAGGATATCCCTTGCCATGCTCCCTCTTTCTTGATCTTGTCCAGCATTGTCTCGAATTCGCGGATAAACACCATGTCGCGATACATGCGTACCAGCGCCTCTGTGCCGTACTTCTCCGCTTCTTTCTTGGGATCCGAGACGTAGGCATTCACCGGGATTTCGGGGCCCCTGATCACGCCCGGTTTGCGAGCTTCAGCCGGGTCAATAAGAATGGCTTTTGTCATAATGACTTGCAACTCCACAAGAGAAGGGGTTTGCGAACACTTCGCAAACTTTCTAGTACTTTCGATTTCTTTCATTATCCCACGACCTCGGCTCATCTGTCAAGCGGGGACCATTCGTCGAGACTGTATCAAACCGGGTCGGTGTACTGCCGGTATTCTATGTGTTGAGGGCCAGAGCTTCTTAGCGCCCTTTGCCCGCCGACGAAAGGTCACCCTGTCTAAACGTACGTCCAGAGGCCAGCCTTCGCCGGCCTAGCGTCACCCCAGGCCGACGCCTGGCGCAGCCTGCGCGAGCCGGCTTCTCGCCGGTTGTGACGGGTGCATTTGAATTTGGGGGCGGCCGGGGGCAGCGCCCCCCGGAAAAAGAGGCGGCCCGACCCGACCAGACGATTAACGACCGTTTCAGCTTGCCAGGCCGTGCTGCGTGGGCCGGCATCCGGACAGGCTGGAAAGCCTGTCCCACATCCAGCTCTGCCCGAGAAGCGGAAACCCCGGCCGCCTGTCTCGCCGGCCGACGCTGCGGAT
>RFJM01000322.1 GCA_003694905.1 Caldilineae bacterium | reverse complement strand
GTGCTGGTATGCGTGGCTCTGTTGCTGACGCTGTTCCTGCCCATCACGGTGTCGATGCTGGGTCCGCTGGATTGGGGACCGGTGGTTGCCGGCTATCTGGCCAGCATCCTCCTGGCCAGCGCCTATGCCGCCATTGGCCTCTTTCTCTCATCCCGCACGAACAACCCCCTGGTTGCCCTGATCATGACGGCACTGGTGGGTGGGCTCTTCTACCTGGTGGGCTCCTCGGCGGTTGTCGACTTCGTGGGCGGTGCGCCCGGCGACTGGCTGCGGGCCATGGGGACGGGCAGCCGCTTCGATAGCATCCTCCGAGGCGTGCTGGACATTCGCGATCTCCTGTATTTCCTGAGCCTGACCGGCATCTTTCTGCTGCTCAACGCCGTCTCGCTGGAGGGCAAACGGTGGAGCCAGGGCGAGGAGATGGCCCCGGCCCGCAACCGCGTGTTGGTGTTCGCATTGCTGGCCGTTGTCAACCTGCTGGTGCTGAACGTCTGGCTCTATCCCCTCTCCAGCCTGCGGGTGGACATGACAGCAGGTCGCGAGTACAGTCTCTCGGCTTCGACCAAGGATCTACTGGCGACGCTGGACGAACCCCTGCTGATCCGGGCCTATATCAGCGAAAAGACGCATCCGCTGCTGGCGCCGCTGGCACCTATCGTCGAAGATATGCTGCGCGAGTATGAGATCGCGGGACGAGGCAAGGTGGTGGCCGAGAGGGTGGATCCCACCCAGGATCCAGACCTGGAACAAGAGGCTAACCAGACTTACGGCATCCGGCCTACGCCCTTCCGCATCTCCGGCCGCTACGAGGATACCATCATCAATTCCTACTTCGACATCTTGATCCGCTATGGCGACCAGAGCGCGGTGCTGAATTTCCAGGATCTCATCGAAGTCGAGGCACAGCGGGACGGCAATGTCGATGTGCGCCTGCGCAACCTGGAGTACGACCTCACCCGCGCCATCAAGAAGGCGGTTTACGGTTTCCAGAGCATCGATTCGGTGCTGGCAGCGCTGGATCAGCCTGCCCGCCTGACACTGTATGTCACGCCGAAGACCCTTCCTCCAGACCTGGAGGTAGCACCCGACACCATCCGCCAGGTGGCCAGCGAAATTGCGGCCGATGCCAACGGTAAGTTCGTGTTTGAGACGGTCGATCCCACCGCGGAGGGAAGCACGGTAACGGCCAACGATCTGTTCGAACGCTACGGCATCCAGCCCTACGCGGTGTCCCTTTTCTCGCCGGAAACCTTTTATCTGCACATGGTGCTGGAAGTGGGGGATCAGGCCCAGGTGATCTTCCCCGGCGGTGACATCAGCGAGTCAGAAGTGCGCACGGCCATCGAATCGGCGCTGAAGCGCAGTTCCCCCGGCTTCCTGAAGGTGGTGGGGATCTGGAGCCCGCCGGAGATACCCACCCGCGATATGTTCGGCAATGCTCAGCCGCCTTTCACAACCTTCCGTACCGTGCGCGATCAACTGCGACAAGAATACGAGGTACGGGAGATCGACTTGAGCACGGGCCGGGTCCCGCCCGATGTGGACGTGCTGTTGCTGATCGCGCCGCAGAATCTCGGCGACAAGGAGCGCTTCGCCATCGACCAGTACCTGATGCGGGGCGGCTCCGTTGTGGCCGCGGTGGAAAACTACGATGTTTCGGTGGATACCTTTGCCAATACTCTGGTCCTCAATCCCATCAGCGACGGAATCGATCCCCTGCTGAATCATTACGGTCTCACGGTGGAAAAGTCGCTGGTGATGGATGTGCAGAACGAGCCCTTCCCCTTGCCGGTGGTACGCAACATCGGCGGTGTCCAGGTGCAGGAAATACAGGCTTTGTCCTATCCGTTCTTTGTGGACATTCGCAGCGACGGTATGGCGAGCGACAGTCCCATTGTCTCGAATCTGCCCGCGGTAACGCTAAACTGGGCATCGCCGATCACCGTCGACGAAAGCAAGAACGAAGGCCGCAAGGTGGTCGAATTATTGCGTTCCAGCTCGCAATCGTGGTTGCGTACCGATACCAATATCACGCCCGACCTGAATCTGTATCCTCGCTTTGGTTTTCCCGTCGAAGGAGAGATGAAGTCGCATCTGTTGGCGGTATCGGTACAGGGATCCTTCGAAAGCTATTTCAAGGATAACCCCCTGCAGCCGGCCGAAGGAGAAAGCGACGATACCATCTCTCAACTCGTGCTGGGCCAGATCGACAAGTCTCCCGAAACCAGCCGGCTGGTGCTGATCTCCAGTGCCCAGTTCCTGAACGATGCGGTTTTCAGCCTCTCGTCGAGTCTGCACGGTGACCGCTATCTGAACAATCTGCAGTTCATCCAGAATGCCGTGGATTGGTCCGCGGAAGACCTGGACTTGCTGGACATACGCGCTCGAGGCGCACATGCGCGGGTGCTGAAACCGCTGGAAGCCAGTGACCAGCGCTTCTGGGAGGTTGCCAACTACGTGGTGGCCCTGGCCGCGCTGGCCGTGCTCGCCCTGGTGTGGAACTCGCGGCGGCGCCATGAGCAGCCGTTGGAACTGGTCCCACGCGAACAACTCGACGCTTCGTTCTGAGCTTCATGGAGCAGGTTCGATGATGAAACGAATCATTCAGATCCTCGCCGCTCTCCTGGTGGTACAACTGGTCATCACCGTCGTCGTATACTGGCCTCGCTCTTCGCAGGCAGGCGGCGGGCCTGTGTTTCCAGACCTGGATAGGGAGTCAATCGTCGGTTTGACCGTCAGCGACAGTGAGGGGAATCAGGTGCGCCTGGTGAAGAAGGCGGGTAGCTGGGTGCTGCCCGAGGCGGATGACTATCCCGCCCAGGAAAGCAACGTAACGGCTTTGTTGGACAAGTTGCTGGAACTGAATACAAACCGGCTGATCACGCAGACACCGGGCAGCCACGCACGGCTACAAGTGGCAGACGACGAATTTGTGCGCCGTATCGAGTTCGAAACCCAGGAGGGCAAGGCCTACACAGTATACCTGGGCTCTTCTCCCAGGGCAGGCGCCACCCACTTCCGCCTGGCCGGCCAGGATGAGGTGTATCTTGCCGGCGGGCTTTCGAGCTTCGATGCGGCAGCGCAGCCCGCGCGCTACATCGACACGGGTTACATCAGCCTGCCGCCTTCGGAAATCGTCAGGCTGGAACTGAAAAATGCCCAGGGCACCGTCACGTTTGCCAAGGATGAAAACGGCGACTGGACGATGGAGGGCGTAGAAGAAGGCCAGTCGCCGGATGGTGGCGCCATCCAGGCGTTGGTCAACCGTGCCTCGAGCTTGAACATGACGCGGCCTGTCGCCCGCATGGAGAAGGAAGCCTGCACCGTGGCCGAGCCTCAGGCCGTGGTGACCATGACCCGGGAGAAGGAAGGCCAGACCAACACCTACACCATCACGGTCGGGGCCAAAGGCGAGGACGGGCAGTATCTGGTTCGCTATTCCGGCGCCCAGTACTGTGTCGAGGCCGCTGAGTACACCGTCTCCGATTTCATCAACAAGGCCGCACCCGACTTCATCCTGACACCGACGCCCACACCCGAAGCCCCCGCCACGCCCGCGGAAGGCAGTTGAGCGTTGCGTGGTCCTGAGCCATCAAGCGGGGAAGGAGGAGCTTCGCTCCTTCCCCGCGGGCGTATCATGGAGGCTCCAGGTTGTAGGTGAGCGACTGGATGTACCAGCGCCCCTCTCGGCGCACAAACGTCCACTGGTCGCCCCCTGGCGAGACCTCGCTGCCGATGCGGGTCGTGCTGCGCGCCCAGGCCATATCGCCGACGATGACGATTTCATCGATTTCGGGCGCAGCGAACTGGGGATTACCCGGAAACACCAGCACTACGTAGCGGTCGAGCACGGCGTCGATACCCCGCCACACCGCGTCGTCGCCGGCATCGTCCGGCGTGTGGTTGGCGTCGGTCACCATCGCATCCTCACTCCACAGTTCGGCCAGTCGTTCGATGTCTTGTTGCACGACTGCTTCGCTCTCGGCCAGGAGCAGTTGGGTTATGGCTTCCTCGTCGGTG
>RFJM01000036.1 GCA_003694905.1 Caldilineae bacterium | reverse complement strand
GTCGCCCCCTTCAATGCCGCCATCGCCACCATGCACCAGGACGGCTATTTCGACTACCTCAATAACCGCTGGTTCTTCCTCACCAATCCCAATGCCGACGATATCTACGACACCATGCCCGACCTGGGCGGACGCGAGATCCAGGCCGTCACCGGCAACGACTACGTGCCCCTGAACTTCGTCGATCCCAGGACGGGCAAGGCCATGGGCTGGGAATACGACGCCGTCGAGGAGATCTGCCGCCGCATCAACTGCACCGTCAACTGGAACGTCACCGCCTGGGACACCATGATCTCCGCGGTGCGGGAAGGCCAGTTCGACGTCGGCATGGACGGCATCACCATCACCGACGAGCGCAAACAACAGGTCGATTTCTCCGACCCCTACATGCGCTCCCAGCAGTTCATGCTCGTCCGCGCCGACGAAGACCGCTTCTCCACCCCTGAAGAATTCGCCGCCAACCCCGACCTCCTCATCGGCTCTCAGGCCGGCACTACCAACTTCTACACCGCCGTCTACGAAGTCCTGGACGGCAACGAGCAGAACCCGCGCATCAAGCTCTTCGAAACCTTCGGCGCCGCCGTGCAGGCCCTCCTCAGCGGTGATGTCGACATGGTACTCATGGATGCCGCCTCCAGCCGCGGTTACATCGGCGCCCACCCCGAAAAGCTCAAGGTCGTCGGCGAACCCCTCGCCACCGAGGACTTCGGCTTCATCTTCACCCCTGGCTCCGACCTCGTCGCCCCCTTCAATGCCGCCATCGCCACCATGCACCAGGACGGCTATTTCGACTACCTCAATAACCGCTGGTTCTTCCTCTACGATCCGGGCATGGCTCAATGAGCCCCTCATCTTCTTGCCCGTGACCGACATCTCTTCGCGTATGCAGGCGCGACCGGGTTATTGACCCGGTCGCGCTTTGTGATGCGCGTCCCTTCGGCAGGCAATCATGTACACCACCGACATCGGTCCAAGCGCCCTACGCAATCCCGAGCAGCGCTCCGCCCTTGCCCAGATCCACCACCGCACGCCCTATTGGCTCATCGCCGCCATCATCCTGGGCATCGTCTTTGCCGTCATCATCGCCACCGATGCAACCTACCAGGTGATCTTCGATGCCGTACGCGCGGGCATTGGCATCACCATCAGGGTCTCTTTGCTCGCATACGGACTGTCGCTCCTGTTGGGTTTGCTGGTGGCGCTGGCGCGCCTGTCGGGCAATCGCCTGGTCTCAGAAACGGCCACCTTCTACGTGGAGATCATCCGAGGCATGCCCATGTTGGTGTTGCTCTACATCATCGTCTTCGCGGGCACGCCGGGCGTGGTGGCGGGCATCAACGCTGTCGGAGGTTGGTTGCTGAGCCTGGGTCTGGCCGGAGCGACCGGTTTCGGCCAGAGACTGGCCGGACTGAATGTGAGAGACGTCGACTTCACCTCACGCGTGATCCTGGCCCTGACCATCGGCTACAGCGCCTTCCTCTCCGAGGTGTTTCGCGCCGGCATCCAGTCTATCGGTAAAGGCCAGACTGAAGCCGCCCGCGCTCTGGGTATGAGCTATTGGCAGACGCTGCGCTTCATCATTCTGCCCCAGGCCATACGGCGGGTGCTGCCACCCCTTGGCAACAACTTCATCTCCATGATCAAGGACTCCTCGCTGGTCTCCGTCATGGGGGTGGCCGATATCACCTTCCAGGGCAAGGTCTATGCGGCCAGTACCTTCCGCTTCTTCGAGACCTACAACGTCGTGGCGTATCTGTATCTGATCATGACCATCACCCTGACATTGGGCCTACGGGCACTGGAACGACGCATGCGCCGCGGGGAGGAGTGAGGCGCGGGGGAGAAGCGGCAGTCGTTTCGGCCGGGAAGCATCACCGCGCCTATAATTGTGCTCCCAGGCAGTGCCGTGGCCTTTCCGCCACCTGGTCCCTTTGCCCACACCATCCCCGCTTCCCGCACAGCTACCCCGACCCGTAAGGATAACAGATATGTCTGAACGATCTGTCGCCGTCATCACCGGCTCCACAGCCGGCATAGGCAAGGCAACCGCCCTGGCCCTCGCCCGCGCCGGCTGGGATATCGTCTTGAACAGCCGCCATGCCGACGAGCACGCGGTCACGACTCGCCTGCGACTGGAGGCCGAGGGAGCTGCCGTCCTCCATATTGCCGCGGATGTGAGCCAGGCAGACCAGGTTGATACGCTGGTGCGGGTGGCGTGGGAGTGGCGGGGCTCGGTGGCGTTGTGGGTGAACAATGCCGGCGCGGATGTGCTCAGTCAGGGCCGCTATCGGCTAGACGCGGAGGAAAAGTTGAGCCAATTGCTGGCCATCGATGTCTGGGGAACGGTGCGATGTTGCCGGCTGGTAGGCGAGCGCATGCTGCAGCAAGGCTACGGGCACATCATCAACCTGGGTTGGGATCAGGCAGAGGTGGGAGGCGTGTCGACGGTCTCCGGGCAGATATTCAGCCTTGTCAAAGGGGGGATTATGGCATATACTCGGGCTCTGGCACAGGCGCTGGCACCGACCGTGAGAGTCAACTGCGTCGCGCCGGGCTGGATCCAGACTCAATGGGGAGAGGAGGTCAGCGCCGCTCGCTACGAACAGATCCGCCGCGGGATCCCTCTCCACCGCTGGGGCCGGCCGGAGGATGTGGCCCACGCCATCACCTGGCTGGCATCCGACCAGGCATCGTACATCACAGGGCAGACAATTCGCGTCAACGGCGGGGTCGTGCCCTGATGTGTGGATCGTTTCCTACCATTCGTATCGCTCCTTCCATTTCTTACAAAGATCATGTCCATGGAAACCGTCGTCAAATCCCCAACCAAGACCGTCGTCATCGGCCCTGACCGCCCGTTTGTCATCATTGGCGAGCGGATCAACCCCACAGGCCGCAAGAAGCTGGCCGCGGAGATGCGCGAAGGCGACTTCAGCCGGGTGCGCAAAGATGCCATCGCCCAGGTGGAAGCCGGAGCGCACATCCTGGATGTCAACGCCGGGCTGGGCGTCGCCAACCCCCACGAGGTGGAGCCGCAAGTGCTGGCCGAAGCCATCCGCGTAGTGCAGGAGGTGGTGGATGTGCCCATCAGCATCGACTCGTCGGTCGTGCCGGCCCTGAAGGCGGGCCTGGAGGTAGCCCACGGTAAGCCCATTGTCAACTCGGTCACCGGCGAAGAGGAGCGGCTGGAGAGTGTGCTCCCGCTGGTGGCGGAACACGGCGCCGCCGTTATCGCCGTGTGCAACGACGAAAGCGGAATCTCCTACGATCCGCGGGTGCGCTTCGAGGTGGCCAAGAAGATCGTAGCACGGGCCGAGTCGTACGGTATCCCGCGCCAGGATGTCATCATTGACCCCCTGGCCATGCCGGCCGGGGCCGTGACCGGTTCGGGCGCGCACCTCTTCCAGATTGTGCGCTGGGTGCGGGATGAGTTGGGCTGCAACACCACCTGCGGCGCTTCCAACATCTCCTTCGGTCTGCCCAACCGCCCTGCCCTCAACGCCCACTTCGTGAGCATGGCCATCGCCGCGGGCATGACCTGTGCCATCACCAATCCGCTGGAAGAGGCCATCATGACGGCCATCCGCGCCGCCGATGTCCTGATGGGTCACGATGAGAACTGCATGAACTGGATCATGATGCAACGCCAGCTGGCGAAAGCAGCCGAGCAGAAAGGCGAAGAGGGCACCGCGACCGGCAGGCGTCGCGGACGCCGCGAACGCAGGACCGGCTGATCTTCCCTGGCACACCCATAGCTCATGTGACCGCGGGTTCCGGCTTCTTCCGGAGCCCGCTTTTTCTTGCCCCGCTATCGCGGGCGGGCGAGCCGCACCGCGCGCGGCTCGCCCTACCTCTCTCAATGGGATCTACGGGATCTACGCGATCTGCGGCAGGTCGGCCAGGGCCCGTTCCACTTCCTCGGCCGGGTAGTCGTAATCGGGTAGCTGACCACTGAAATAGGCGTCGTAGGCAGCCATATCGAAGTGGCCGTGGCCGCTCAAGTTGAAAACGATGGTCTTGGACTCGCCCGATTCCTTACACTTCAGGGCTTCGTCAATGGCCACGCGCACCGCGTGCGAGGTCTCCGGCGCGGGGACGATGCCCTCGGTGCGGGCAAAGGTGACCGCCGCCTCGAAGACAGGATTCTGCGGGACTGCCACGGCCTCGATGATGCCCAGATCGTACAGATGGCAGACAATGGGCGCCATGCCGTGATAGCGCAGCCCACCCGCGTGAATCGGCGCGGGGATGAACGAATGCCCAAGGGTGTACATCTTCACCAGCGGCGTCATCTTGCCGGTATCGCCAAAGTCATACACGTACTTACCCTTGGTCAGACTGGGCGCGGCCGTGGGTTCCACGGCAATGAAGCGGATGTCCTTGCCGTTCACGATCTTTTCGCGTACGAAGGGCAACACAAGGCCGGCGAAGTTGGAGCCACCCCCCACACAACCGATCATGATATCCGGGTATTCACCTGCCATCTCCATCTGCTTGACCACCTCTTCCCCGATGATGGTCTGATGCATCAATACATGATTGAGCACCGAGCCCAGGGAGTACTTCTTGGTGCCACCACTGGTGGCGGCCGCCTCCACCGCTTCGGAAATGGCGATGCCCAGCGAGCCCGGTGAATCGGGATCCTGCTCCAGGATGGCGCGGCCCGCATTGGTCTTGTTCGAGGGGCTCGGAGTGACCGTGGCACCAAAGGTCTGCATCAGACTGCGGCGATAGGGCTTTTGCTGATACGAGATCTTCACCATGTAGACCTCGCAGTCGAGATCAAAGAAATGGCAGGCCATGGATAGCGCACTGCCCCACTGCCCGGCCCCCGTCTCTGTCGTGAGCGCTTTGATACCCTCCTCCTTATTGTAGAAGGCCTGCGCGACGGCAGTGTTGGGCTTGTGGGAACCCGATGGAGAGGTGCCCTCGTACTTGTAATAAATGTGGGCGGGCGTATCCAGATGCTGCTCCAGTCGGCGGGCGCGGATCAGCGGCGTTGGCCGCCACAGCCGGTATACATCCAGCACCGGTTCGGGGATCTCGACGTAGCGCTCCTGGCTCACTTCCTGCATGATCAGTGCCATAGGGAACAGAGGGGCCAGATCATCGGGACCGATGGGCTGCAGCGTTCCCGGATGAATCACCGGCGGCAGGGGCTCAGGGAGATCGGCCTGGATGTTGTACCACGCCTTGGGGATCTCACTCTGGGGAAGATCGAATCGAGTTCGTTCGCTCATGCTGTTTCTCCTTAAGAGCTGAAGAATGACAGATGGAAAACTATAAGTAAGCTCGTGTGTTTCGACAGAGCTGCATTGCCCGCCTGAAACCTGATGGAACTCTCGCGCGGGTGGAAGGAGCACTGCTCGCCGCGAACATCTACTTCAGCGGCGGCCGGCCTGAAATACCCGGCAGAAAGACCGCGTGCAGGTGTAACACAGATAGCCCTCATTCGTCAACATCAGGCGGCAGAGCGCGTCATCCAAGCAGGCTCTACGGTGCCCCTCCGCGCGACAGCGGAGAGCACGCGACGCCAACGCACTCAGCCCTCCTCCTCCCGCGCAACCGGTAGCGGGCCAGACCGTCGGCCGATGTCACGGCGATAGTGCATGCCCGCAAAGGAAATGCGGGCGATCGCCTCGTAGGCTCGGCTCAGAGCCTCCTGCCTGTCACTCCCTGTGGCCGTGACCGCCAACACGCGGCCGCCTGCCGTGAGCAGCGTGCCGTGCTCATTGCGCGCGGTGCCCGCATGGAAGATATGCACCCCCGGCAGCGCGGCAGCCTCATCCACCCCGCGAATGGGCAGGCCTTTCTCATACGCGACCGGATACCCACCAGAGGCGGCGATGACACAGGCGGCTGCCCCTCGCGACCAGCGTATCTGCCCGGGCTGCAGCCTCCCTCCCACGCAGTCCTGCATGATGGCGAGCAGATCACTTTCCAGCAGCGGCAGGATCACTTCGGTCTCGGGGTCGCCAAAACGACAATTGAACTCCAGGACTTGGGGACCGGCTGCGGTGATCATCAGGCCCGCGTACAGGACGCCGCGATAGGGGGTGCCCTCGTCGCGCATGGCCGCGATGGTGGGAACCAGGATCTCACGCTCGACCGCCGCCAGTTGTTCGGAACTCAGCAGGGGCGCAGGGGCATAAGCCCCCATGCCGCCGGTATTGGGACCCCGATCGCCATCGTACACGGGTTTGTGGTCTTCTGCCAGGGGCATCAACGCCCAACTTTCGCCGTCGCTGAAAGCCAGAACCGAGACCTCCCGGCCGAACAGCCGCTCCTCCACCACGACTCTGCTCCCCGCCTCGCCAAAGGCACCCTCGACCATGATCTTGTGCAGGCCCGCCTCGGCCTCTTCGAGCGTGTCGGGCACGATGACCCCCTTACCCGCGGCCAAACCATCCGCCTTGATGACCACGGGATAGGGCACAGCCTGCAGGTAGGCGCGGGCAGAGGCATAATCGTCGAAGATGCGATAGCGGGGTGTAGGGATGCCGTGCCGGCTCATGAACCGGCGCGCGAAGGCCTTGGAGCCTTCGAGCCGCGCAGCCGCGCCGGAAGGGCCGAAAGCGGGAATGCCGATTTCGAGCAAGGCGTCCACAATTCCGGCCACTAATGGTGCCTCGGGTCCGATAACAGCAAGATCCACCTGCTCGCGGCGAGCAAAGGCCACGAGAGCCGGGATGTCGGTGGCTGCCAGTTCGACGTTGGTGCACTTGGACTCCTGGGCTGTGCCGCCGTTGCCGGGTGCCACGTAGATCCGCGCAACCTCCGGCGATTGGGCCAGTTTCCAGGCCAGCGCGTGCTCCCGCGCGCCGGAACCGATGACCAGTAGAGTTTTCATACGCGTTTCCTGAGACCAAACCGTAGGTCGCCGGCCATCACGAAGAAGGCGGGACAGGGGCTGCCTCCTCCAATTCCACCGCGAATTCGTGCAAGGCCAGGGGATAGCATCCGCTGAAACAGGCGTGACAGTGCCCATTAGAACGCGAGAGATCACCTTGTACGGCTTGCAATAAACCCTCCAGGCTGAGATAAGCCAGGCTGTCGGCGCCAATGACACGGCGGATTTCCTCGACCGAATGGTGGGCGCCGATGAGTTCGGAACGGGTGGGCATATCGATGCCCATGAAACAGGGCCAGCGAACCGGCGGGCTGGAGATGCGTACGTGGACTTCGCGCGCGCCACCTTCACGCAGCAGATTGACGAGCGGCCCCGCGGTGTTGCCGCGCACTATGCTGTCATCCACCATGACCACCCGCTTGCCGGCCAGGTTGCCCTCCAGAGGATTGTACTTCAGGCGTACCCCCATCTTGCGCAGGTGGTCCCCCGGTTGGATGAAGGTGCGGCCGATGTAGCGATTCTTGGTGAATCCCTCGCTAAAGGGAATGCCGGACTGGGCTGCGTAGCCAATGGCAGCAGGTGTGGAAGAATCGGGTACACCCACCACCAGATCGGCCTCTACGGGCGCTTCGATGGCCAGTTGTCGGCCCAGGGCCTGCCGCACATGGTGGACGGTCTGACCCTCGAAAACAGAGTCGGGTCGTGCAAAGTAGACGTACTCGAAGATGCAGAAGGCGCGGCGTTCGGGCCTTCGACCCTGGGTGCTGTGGAAACCACCGGCGTCGATGCGTACGATCTCACCCGGCTCGACCTCGCGCACGAAGCGGGCACCGATGGTGCCCAGCGCGCAGGACTCGCTGGCAAAAACATAGCCCTTGCTGCCCTGCCAGTCCAGTTCGCCCAGACAGAGGGGACGCAGGCCCCAGGGGTCTCGGACCGCGAAAAGGGCCTCGCGGGTGAGAATGGCCAGGCAGTAGGCTCCCTCGGCTTTCTCCATGAACGTGGCAATGCGATCCTCCCAGCGGCCACTGGGCAGCCAGCGTGCCAGAGGACTATCGCCTCCCACGCTGGGTGTGGCCAGCATCTGGGTGATCACCTCGCTGTCGGTGGTGGAGATCAGCCCCACGCCCCGTTGCAGAAGCTCGCGCCGCAACTGCAAGCCGTTGGTGAGATTGCCGTTGTGAGCCACTGCCAGTGGACCGTGTAGAGTGTCGATGACGTAGGGCTGCGCATTACGCAGGATGCTGCCACCGGTGGTGGAGTAGCGGGTGTGTCCAATACCCATATGCCCGCGCAACGGCGCCAGAGTCTGCTCGGAGAATACCTGCGATACCAGCCCCATGCCCTTGTGCTCGTAGATGTGCTGCCCGTCGCAGGTGGCAAGCCCGGCGCTCTCCTGGCCCCGGTGGTTCAGGGCATAGAGGGCAAAGAAGAGAACTCGAGCGACGTCGGCGTCCGGTGCGTAAACGCCTGCGACTCCGCAGGCTTCCTCGAATCGATCCCTAGCGAAGCCTGCCGATTCGATCGCGACCATCGAGTAAGCGGTTAGGAGAGGAATTGACGCCTGACATGATGCAAGTGTAACACGGGCGGCGGCCAAAGGCCAATCCTCCGGGAGCCGGGGTTCGTGGCTCTCAGGCGTTGCGTCGTGGCCGTAACGGTGCCCGGGTAACGATCCTGGGCCGGCATCCGCGGGCGGCTTCACCGGGTTGGCGGGGCCATACACGGACTGAAAAGCCCCGACCCTCGGCTCATGCTCCTCGCATGGGCAATCCCCACGGCTGACCGATCTCATGTTGGCGGCGCTTTTCGCGAGCTGTTTGCTGTCGGCAGCACCGGCCTTCCGGTGGCTGGCCCAGGCACCAAACACTGTCGTGGCCAGCGCCACAACCCACGCCCAATGGTTTCCCCGTCTGCACACCTCCGAAACCGGCGTGATATTGACAGCGAGCTACTTGTCGACCACGCTCGGCGGCTGCTCGCGAGGGTAACCGTGGATCTGCCCGCGTACGATTCCAGAACCCCTACGCGGCGCTATGAGAGACACGGACGCGCCAGCGTGGCGGAAAGTCTCACCGCGGGCCAGAGAGTCCAAGAAATGGCGAAGGAGC
This sequence comes from Caldilineae bacterium, assembly GCA_003694905.1. Lineage (GTDB taxonomy): Bacteria > Chloroflexota > Anaerolineae > J102 > J102 > J102. Next base: position 3,520 of record RFJM01000036.1, on the reverse strand, counting down.
GACGTGTGCAGTTTCGGATAACAGGCCATAGCCAACAGCCCCCGATAGGAGTAGGTGCCCGTAAACATGCCCCAAAGCAACCGACTATGGAAGCGCTCTCCGGGCGGTAGCGCCTGCTCGCTGGCTATTGAGCGCAGGTGGGGTAGTGTCAGCCACTGGTGGTGCTGAAAGACGCGCGTGAAGGCAAAGAGGAAGCGGCCGGCCCGGTTGTCCCAGGCGATCTGGCGGCATAGCGGCCCATAGCCGGCCGCGAAGTCTTTCGCGGCAATACCATGGAAGATGGCGGTGTAGGCCGCCTGCCGCGCCGTGCGCAGCGCCGAGCCGATGCCGTTCTTGTAAAGGCGGGTGATGCCGGCGTCCCCTACGGCCACGAAGCGGTCGGCAAAGAGGGGGCGCGCAGGGCCCACGGCAATGCGAGGCCGGCAGCCACAGGCACGGACCACACCCTCCGGCAGCAACTCTGCCACCTCGGGCAGCGCCAAGAAACGGGCGATGGTGCCTTGAGGCAGCCTGTCGCCCAACAGGGAGACGTTGAAACAGGGGCCTTTGGGAACCAGGGTGCCGAAGCGCAGGCTGCCATCACGCGGCAGGAAGATGTGAACACTTTCGCCCAGAGCGCGCTGCACTCCCTCGGTGCCGAGGCAGATTTCCGTCTGGGCCATTTGCTGGCGAGGCGGCGGCTGGTAGCACAGATCATGGAAGTCGATGGCACGGCGATTGACGCCGGCAGCCAGCACGACCAGATCGGCCGCATACACGGCTTGTCTGGTTTCGACGTAGGGACGTGGCCGTAAACCGACGGCGACAACTCGCTCGGGAACAACCCGCGCGCCTCGATCGCGGGCTGCCCCGATCAGGTAGCCGTCGAAGCTGATGGGCTGGGGCCAGGGGGACGCGCAGCGCGGTCCTCCCCCGCGATAGACGCTGATCACGTCGCCGTCTGGATCGGGCTGGGGAAGGCAGATACGGCCGGCGGCCGTGTGGAGGGTGTAGTGGCTGATGCGCTGGCGTACAACCCGTTCGGGGATGAGCAGCCCCACCTCAGTCAACTCCCGCAACACGCGCAGGGGGATGAGCCCGGCACACATGTTGCAGCCCCAGGGGCCGGCCTGGGCAAAATCGCGCGGTTCGAAGATGGTTACATGCAGGTCCAGGCCTGCCTGGTGGGCATAGTGTAGAGCGTAGAGGGCGAAAAAGCTGCCCGCCGGCCCTCCACCGATGATCGCAATGTGGCTGCCCGATCGCAGCCTGACGCTATCGCCTGAACCGCTGTGCATAGACGACCTTCACGAGCGAACGAGAGACCCTGCACCGGGCAGGCTCGCATTGCACCTTGCAGAAACGGATTGGTTTTACCGCCAGGTACGATGTGTGCTACCGAAGGGGGTACCGGAGGCGATCTACCCGCGTCCGGCAGGGGTGCACCGGGCTGAACCGTCGGCCGCAGAAGCAATGAGCGATGCCTTGCAATGCGCGCAACGCCGGGCCGCCGCGGCTGCCGGACCGGAATCCAGTCGGCGCTGCATATGCCGCCAGAAGGCCTCGGGCAGGGCGGGCCGGCCACATTGCGGGCAGGGCAATAGTGGGGAAGAGGCCAGCAGGCCCGCTGCTGCCGTGTCCCCCAGCCGCAAGGCATTGAAGGGGCAGACCTGGGCGCACAAGCGGCAGCCGATACAGCCCGCCGGCTCCAGGGTCAGCCGCGCTTCCCCGTCAGCCCAGGTCACCTTCAGCGCCTGCACTGAGCAAGCCTCGGCACAGACCCCACACAGGGTACAAAGGCGGGCGACCACGCGGGTCGGGTAGGCAACCGCGGCCGCTGCGTCGCTCAGTCCCAGATGAGCAGCTTCCCACTCCAGCCAGGTGGCCAGCAAGCGGGCCACCCCCACATAGAAGGGGTGCTCGTCCGCGGCCTGCACCTGGCGACAGAACTCGGGTGCCCAGGCCAAAAGGTGCTGCCGCAGGAAGGCCGCTTCGCGCCGGCGATATTGTCCCGCGGCCCGCTCGTTGCCGGCTGACGCCGCTTGCGCCTCTAGGGCCGTTAAATGGGCCATGAAGGCCAATTCGGCCGCGATGTGATCGGGCTGCAGTTCCGGCACAATCAGCCCCTCGGTTGCGTACCAGGCGGCCACCTGCTCGGCCCATGGCCCTGCCAGCCGTCGCTCGGTGTCCCGGTAGCAGGATTCGTAGGGATACACGCGCGGGCGGGCCGGCCCGACGAACAGACGCCGGTATGCCGGCACCAGATCGCCGTTGTTGCCCGCCAGGCGCTTGAGACGCACCACCTGTCGGCGCAGAAAGGCAGGCAGCCCCGCCGGTATCTCTGTCCATGCGAGTACCAAGCCCGATCCGGCCGATGGCGTCAGTGCTTGAGCCAGCCCGGTGTAAATCCGGCTACGAACGTGCGCCTTCAAGCTCGGGCTGCTGGGCCTTTGGTCGTCGTGCACGTCTGAGGGGCTCCTCCGTCTGCTCTCTAGCCCGTGCGATCCACAGGATCAGTGAGCCGTAGAAGCTCAGGCAGGCGATCAGTACGACCATCACGATCAGGCCGCCAAAGCCGGGTTCGGTCAAAATCTGTGCCAGCATGCTCTCGCTCCTTGAGTAAACCAGGCGGAAATATGGAGGCGCCGAAGCCCACCGGGCAACGGACACCGCGTTCTTCTCAGGTGCCCGGCAGGTATCCTCGTACCTTCTCTACCATCTGCGGGATCACCTCTTCCGCTTCCTGCACCTCCCAGATGGAGATGATGGGGAAGAGCTTGACGAAGATGACGTAGAGCAGGGCGAATCCTGCGAAACTGGCCGCGGTCAGGATCCACTCCGTGGCCGTGGGGTGGTAGATGCCGATGACGTAGCCCTCCAGCATGGGGCGGGTCTCCGTGGGCACGACAATGGTGAAGCGCTCCAGCCACATGCCCAGGTCGACCAGGAAGGCGGCGATCACCGTGCCGGCGATGATGTTACGCCGGAAGACCGGCAGCAGGCAGAAGGCGAAAAGCGCTACCAGCACAGCCAGCAGCCACGAAAGTGGTCGCGAAACGCCGGACGCCAGTGTGAGGCCCAATTGGGCCGACACGGGTGTGGCCTGGCTCACCATCACCAGGATGACCGCCAGGGCAGCGCTGCCGGTGGCCAGGGCGAGACGGGGTCGGAACGCAGGCAGGCGCACCCGCCGCGGGGCCGGCAGGTGGGGCAGGAGCAGAATGACGAAGGCCACGGCCATGGAGAGAACCATGCCCCAGAAGACCGCCTGGTATTCGCCGCTCAGCTTGGCGTTTAGCACGCGCAATTCATGGGGCACGCTGCCGTAGCCGGTCGTCAGGTACTCGGCGAAGGTGAAGTAGAACCAAAGGGCGTTAAACGCGATCAGCAGCATCCCCAGGTAGCGGAAATGTAGCGGCTTGAGGTAGGCCTCCAGTCGGAACGCTTTGCGGATGACGGCCATGGCGATGAGAATGGTGGCGATGCCGGAATAGATAGCGCCGATGACGAAGTACGGCCCGAAGATGGTAGAGTGCCACAT
>RFJM01000321.1 GCA_003694905.1 Caldilineae bacterium | reverse complement strand
GGACATCACGGTTCAGGAACTGGCCATGGAGCTGGCCGGGGTGCTGGGGAGCGGCTTTCTCTGGCGCGAGGTTGCCCGCAGGCTGGTGGGGCTGGTGCCAGGTTTGGGCCTGGCGCCGAAGATCGCCATCGCTTACGCGGGCACCTATGCCATTGGCCACATGGCCTATTATTGGTTCGCCTACGGCAAACGGCTGACGCCCCAACAGATGCAGCAGCTTTATCAGAAGGCGGTGCGCGAAGGCAAGGAGCGGGCAGCCCGTCTACTGACCAGGCGCCGGGGACGGGGCTCGCGCTTCGGCCGCCGGCGCGGCCTCAAACGCTGTCCCAATTGCCGGCACAAGCTTGAAAAGGGGGCCCGTTTTTGCTCCTATTGTGGTTTCAGCCTGGCCGATCTGGACCCGCAAATCTCCGACCCTATACCGGCTCGCCGGCCCGGCGGGCAGCCAGCCATCTCGCTGGATCCAGGCGACGAATCCTGACAGAGGTTAAGCGACTAATGACCAATACCAAAGACCTGCTGAAAAAAGCGGCTAACGGCGAACGTCTTACACCGGCCGAAGGCCTCAAACTGTATACCGAGGGTGATCCGGAAGCCTTGATGGAGGTCGCGCACGAGATCCGTTTGCGCAAGACCGATCCCAAGGTGGTGACCTATCTGGTCGACCGCAATATCAACTATACCAATGCCTGCACCACCGATTGCCAATTCTGTTCCTTCTATCGCGTGCCCGGTCATCCGGAGGTGTATGTCATCAGCCGCCGCGAACTGGGGGAGAAGATCGAAGAACTTTTGGCCTGGGGCGGCACGCGCATCCTGATGCAAGGGGGGCACAATCCCGACCTGCGCATCGAATGGTATGAAGACCTGTTGCGCTGGCTTAAGGCCACATATCCGGAAATCGAGCTGGATTGCTTTAGCCCCTCGGAGATCGAGAACATCGCCCTCCTGGAGGACATGAGCATGGAGGATGTGCTGGAGCGCCTGCAGAGGGCCGGGTTAGATGGCCTGCCCGGCGGTGGCGCCGAGATCCTGGACGATGCCGTGCGGGCACGCATCTCGCCCAAGAAGACCAAGACCGCGGCCTGGCTTCATGCCATGCGTATCGCCCAGCGGCTGGGCATGGTCACCAGCGCGACCATGGTCATCGGCTTCGGCGAGACCATGGAGCAGCGCGTGGCCAGCCTGACGCGACTGCGCGAGCTGCAGGATGAATCGCTGGCTGCCCACGGCAACGGCTTCACCGCTTTCATCATGTGGACGGCACAGCTTAGCGAAACCAACAGTCTGGGTCGTAGCCGGCACCGCCACAAGTACGGCGCCGACTACGACGAGTATCTTCATACCAACGCCTTTGCCCGGATCTATCTCGACAATTTCACCAACTTCCAGGCGAGCTGGCCCACGCAGGGTCTGGAAACGGCCCGTCGCGCCCTCTATGCCGGTGCCAACGACTTCGGCAGCACCATGCTGGAGGAGAACGTGGTCAGTCAGGCAGCGGCCTACACCCAGCGGGAACCCCGCATGAGCGTCTATCGCCTGCACGAACAGATCCGCCTGGCCGGTTTCGAGCCCGCGCAGCGGGACAGCCGCTACAACATCGTGCGCCGCTTCGACCGCGTCATGACGGCCGAGGAACTGGCGCCCAGGCCTATCCCCACACGGCTTGCAGATCTGAGGGAGCCGATTCAATTGACGCCGGGATGATGAGCCACACGCCGAACGCAGATGAGCCGATTCAGCGGCCGACTCACGCATACTCCGTCTGGCGAGCTTCATCATGACGGATCGACATCTGAGCGAGATCGTAACGGGGATTGCCGGTACCTTGCGCCCCATCTTCCAAAAATACGGGGTTCGACAGGCTATCCTGTTCGGCTCGCTGGCGACGGGAGATGCCACGCCGCGGAGTGATGTGGACCTCATCGTCACCATGGACACCGAGAAAAGTTTCTTCGAGCGTTATGAAGGCATTCTGGCGGAGATCACCCTGGCCATTGACAGGCGCCATGTCGACTTACTCATCTATACACCGGCCGAACTCGAACGGATGCGCGATCGTCCTTTTGTACGCAGGGCCCTGGAGGAGGGCGTAATTATCTATGAGTCGCAAGAAGCAAACGCCCGGCAGCCGAGAAAGCCCTAGAGACGGCCGAGAAGCTGCTTCAGTACTGCACAGCCTGGTTCGAAGCTGAGGCATGAAGACCCATGACAAAAGTACGCGTCTTTCTGGAGATGATCAAGTTCGAGCACACGATCTTCGCCCTGCCCTTTGCCTACCTGGGTATGGTGCTGGCGTGGTCGCACATCGACGCTGCGCATACCATCGGCAGCAGCCGTATGATATGGCAGTTCGTCTGGATCACGGTGGCCATGGCCGGGGCACGAACGGCGGCTATGGCTTTCAACCGCGCCATCGACGCCGAGATCGACGCGCGCAATCCCCGCACGGCCAACCGGCCTATTCAGACAGGGCGCATCAGCAAGCAGACGGTGTGGCTGGCAGGGGTGGTGGCCCTGCTGGTGATGCTGGTGGCAGCGTGGCAGTTGAACAGCTTCGTGCTCAAACTGGCGCCGCTGGCGGTCGCGGGGCTGGTGGGGTAT
>RFJM01000320.1 GCA_003694905.1 Caldilineae bacterium | reverse complement strand
TTCATCCCCGACGATGAACGCATTGTGACCATCGAGGATGCGGCCGAGCTACAACTGCACCAGCAGCACGTGGTACGCCTGGAATCGCGGCCACCCAACATCGAGGGCAAGGGTGCCATTCGCATCCGCGATCTCTTCATCAATACCCTGCGTATGCGCCCCGATCGCATCGTGGTGGGTGAGTGTCGTGGCCCCGAAGTCGTGGACATGCTCCAGGCCATGAACACCGGTCACGATGGCTCCCTTACCACCATCCATTCCAACAGCCCGCGCGACACCATCACCCGCATCGAGACCATGGTAATGATGGCCGGCATGGACATGCCCCTGCGGGCCATCCGCCAGCAGATCGCTTCGGCTGTTGATCTCATCGTGCACATCGCCCGTCTACGAGACGGCAGCCGCCGCACCGTTGCCTGCGCCGAGCTTGTCGGCATGGAAGGCGATACCATCGTCATGCAGGACATCTTCAAATTCGTGCAACGAGGCTTCGACGAAAACGGACGCATCATCGGAAAACTGGAACCCACCGGTATCCGCCCCAAGATCTACGACAAGCTGGAAGCAGCCGGTCAGCGGCTCCCGCCCGAGATCTTCGGTTTCGGGCCTGCTCAATGGATGGGCGCTGGCAGCAGCAATGGGCAGGGAGCCTGATCCTCCTCTCTACCCTGCCCTCACCCCCTTCCCACCCACCTCTCCACCATCCTCAAGAGACTCGGGGCACCCGCTGCCCCGAGTCTCTCTTTTCTGCGCCGGAGAGTGGATCGGCAAGCCGTGTCAGATGGCAATACGTTGCGCTATCGCCTCTTGCGCCTGCTTCAAGAATTCGTCGACGGGCATGGCGCCCAACCGCTGTCCATTGCGTAGCCGCACATTGACGTGCCCCGCCTCCACTTCGCGAGCGCCGATGACGAGCATATAGGGGATCTTTTGCAGCTGGGCATTGCGGATCTTGGCATTCATGCGGTCGTCGCCGTCGTCCACCTCGACGCGCAGCCCCTCCGCCTTGAGTCGCGCCGCCACCTCATACGCATACGCGTTCTGTTCGTCGGTGATGGGGATGACCATGACCTGCACCGGCGTCAGCCACACGGGGAAATTCCCCGCGAAATGCTCGATGAGGACGCCAAAGAAACGCTCGATGCTCCCCATCAGGGCCCGGTGGATCATGTAGGGGCGGTGTTGCAGTCCGTCGGCGCCGATGTACGTCAGGTCGAAGCGCTCGGGCAGGTTGAAATCGAACTGGATGGTGCTAAGCTGCCACGGGCGTTCCAGGGCATCTTCCACATAGATGTCGATCTTGGGACCGTAGAAGGCTCCGTCCCCTTCGTTGATATCATACGGCAGGCCACTGCGCTTTAGCGCTTCCAACAGCGCCTGTTCCGAGGCGTCCCACATGGCTTCTTCGCCTACGCGCTTTTCGGGTCGGGTGCTCAGATACATCTTGAACTTCTCGAACCCGAAATCCCGCAGCAGGTTCAGGCTGAAGGCCAGGACCTTGTCGATCTCGGCGGGCATTTGCTCCGGCGCACAGAAGAGGTGCGCGTCATCCTGCGTGAACCCTCGCACTCGCGTCATGCCGTGCAGCGTGCCGGAGCGCTCGAACCGGTACACCGTCCCCCACTCGGCCAGTCGCATGGGAAGGTCGCGATAGGAGCGAACGCGGCTTTTGTAGATGTGCACGTGGAAGGGGCAATTCATGGGCTTCAGATAGTATTCCTGGCCTTCGATTTCAATGGGGGCATACATGCTGTCCTTGTAGAATTCCAGGTGACCACTCGTCTCCCATAGGACCGAGCGGCCGATGTGGGGCGTGTAAACGAAATCGTATCCCCCTTCCAGGTGCATCTTCTTGCTATGCTCTTCGGCCAGATGGCGCATGAGCGCGCCCTTGGGATGCCAGAGGATCAGGCCGCCGCCCACCATCTCATGATTGGTGGAGAAGAGATCCAGCTCGCGGCCCAGCTTGCGATGGTCGCGGGCGCGCGCTTCCTCCAGCCGTTGCAGGTAGGCCTTCAGTTCCTTCTTATTCTTCCAGGCAGTGCCGTAGATACGTTGCAGCATGGGGCGATTCTCGTCACCGCGCCAATAGGCGCCGGCCACATGCAGCAGCTTGAAGGCGTCGGGAGGGATCTGGCCGGTATGCTCTACGTGGGGACCACGACAGAGGTCTTCGAAGGTGTCATGCCGGTAGGTGGAGATTTCCACCGGTCCCTCGACTTTCTCGCCGTATTCGTCCTGTCCGCCGGCTGCCAGCCCGTCGATCAGTTCGAGCTTGTAGGGCTGGTCGGCAAAGAGCTTGCGCGCTTCTTCGGCGCTGACTACCCGCTTGACAAAAGGATGCTTGCCGGCCACGATTTGGCGCATGCGCTTCTCGATGGCCTCCAGATCTTCGGGCGTGAAGGTGCGAAGTGAGCCGTCCTCGTTACGGCCTAGATCGAAGTCGTAATAGAATCCATCCTTGATAGGCGGGCCGATGGCGATCTTCGCATCGGGAAAACGCTCGAGGACTGCCTGAGCCATCACGTGCGCGGCCGAGTGCCTGATCTTGTAATATTCGTCGTACTGGCCGTTTTGACCGTTCTGAGACTTGTTGTCGGACATGAGTACCTCCGAAGAACGCCGCCGGGGCGTGATGAGACTGATCGTTGTTGGGGCCGAAAACAAAGAACCCCGCCGTCCTTTGGGACGCGGGGCCGCGCGGTTCCACCCAACTTAATGGATCGCCGGGATCCATTCACTCGAAAGGCGATAACGGCGCCATCCGGGAGAGGATAGTAGGCTTGCTGCCGTTCCCCCCTCCACTCACGGGTGGTTTTCGCAGAGGCTTTGCCAGGAGGCTCGCAGCCGATGGCCTCCACTCTCTGAAGCCGAAGCTTCTCTGCTACTCGTCCCGCTCAACGTTTTCGCTATGACGACCCCTTCCACGTCGGGGAGAGGTCTGGCTTGAGTGGGCGGTACAAGACTTGAACTTGTGACCTCCACGATGTCAACGTGGCGCTCTAGCCAGCTGAGCTAACCGCCCGAGGTGTTTTGATTATACTCATACCCGGCCGGCAATGCAAGCCCGGCCCGCGGGCGGGGGTGCATTTCAAGACAGGGGCAGCCGGTGCGCCGGGCTGGTAAGGTCCTCCCTTGCGGGGGAGCGCCTCCGCGTCCGCGGCGTCGGCCAACAAGACGGGCGGCCGAGGTTTCAGCTTCTCGGGCAAAGTTGCATGTGGGACAGGCTTTCCAGCCTGTCCGGATGCCGGCCCACGCAGCACGGCTTGGCAAGCTGAAACGCTCGTTAGTTGTCTGGTCGGGCCGGGCCGCAGCTTTTTCCGGGGGGCTCTGCCCCCGGCCACCCCCCCGC